>CASBPX010000001.1 GCA_949127735.1 Candidatus Obscuribacterales bacterium
CTAAGTGCTCAACTAACTGAGAGCCGCAGCTGTCACCGGTGGTGCCACCATAACTGGAGTGGCAATTTCGCTTGCCATGATTTCAGTTATGACTTCGCCCACAGTTTTTACTTGTTCGTCAGTCAATTCAGGATACATAGGCAGTGACAGAACTTCTCTAGAAAGCTGCTCCGAAATTGGGAAATCACCCATCTTGTAACCAAGATTTTCAAATGCTTTTTGTACATGCAATGGCACTGGGTAATAGCACATAGAGCCAATTCCGCGCTCTGTCAGGCGAGCTACTAGTTTATCTCTGTTGGGATTTTCGAGAGTCTGCTCCTGGTCTGAAGCAAGCACGCGAACAGTGTACTGGTGATAGACGTGCTGCACATTGGCTCTGGCGCCGTCACGCAAACCACCGGCCAGGCTAACGCTTGGGGTAATCAGGCCTGGGCAATTTTTCAGAGTGCTGTCGTAAATAGATGCAAGATGTGCACGGCGATCGTTCCACTGTTTAAGATATGGCAATTTGACTACGAGAGTAGCTGCTTGCAGTTCGTCTAAGCGGCTGTTGACGCCCAGTTCATCGTGATAATAACGGCGTCTCATGCCATGGGCACGAATGGCGCGAATGCGCTCGGCGGCTATATCGTCTTTGCTTACAATCATCCCGGCATCACCGGCGGCACCAAGATTTTTAGTCGGGTAAAAACTTGTGCAGGCAACATCACCGAAAGATCCGGTTGGTTGGCCGTTATACGTTGCACCGATAGCTTGCGCGTTATCTTCTATTACTTTCAAGCCGTGCTTTTTAGCGATGGCGCAAATTGGCTCCATATGTGATGGCAGGCCGTACAAGTGTACCGGCATGATCGCTTTGGTTTTGCTGGTGATCGCAGCTTCTATTGAAGCCGGGTCAATGTTGTAGCTGTTGGCGTCGATGTCGACGAAAACCGGGGCTGCTCCGCGCATCACGATTGCTTCAACTGTGGCGGCAAAAGTGAAAGGAGTGGTGATAACTTCGTCGCCTGGGCCGATGTCGAGGCCCCAGAGCGCCAGCATCAGAGCGTCGGTGCCGTTGGCTACGCCTATTCCGTGTGCCACACCTGAGAGCTCTGCCACTTGTTTCTCAAGTGTGCCGACGTACTTGCCTAAAATGTAGTTGCCGCTGCGGAGTACTTGAAGGACGGTTGACTCTAACTCTTCCTGGATCGTTGTGTACTGGGCCTGAAGGTTGAGAATCGGAATGCTTTGGGTCATTTAGAAGTTTCCTGCCATTTTTATCCGACAGAATGAGTCTAGCTGGTTGGCATGATGATTCAAAGGTGATGCAAATAAGGTTATCTTTTCTGGTAGCTGAGTGTTTGTTAATCTGTGCCGTGTACTTTGGGGCGATTTGCCGCACCCACGCTACTCGCGGCAATCATTCAATATTTTCCTCAGATTCTCTTTGACTGATTTCTGAAAATGCTCTCATCAATTAAATAGTTATGAGCAAAAAAAGAGGAGGCGCAATGCCCCCTCTTCTTTTTAATTACGACTGGTCGATTATCTTTTCGATTTACCAGGCATTGCTACTGTTCTCGAAAGAGCATTAGTGACGAACAAGTTCAGGCTGACGCCTTCTTTTTCGGCTCTGTCTACGAGTGCTTGGTGCAGTGACTTAGGCAAACGCACGGTAAACTTACCGGAGAAGCTCATGTACTGGTCATCGCCACCGCGTGATGCGCTGGAAGCTTTAGCTTTTGTGGTGTGTTTTGGTGCTGCTGTCTTGCGAACAAGTTTGCGAGTACCGACTGCTTTTTTAGCTACATGTTTTGCAGCTGGTTTTGCGGATTTAGCAGCTTTTGGTTTAGCCTTGCCTGCAGGTTTACGTACGGCCATGTGTCACTCCTTCGTGATATTAGGGTCAATCAGAAACCAGCCCGCGGGCGGCCCTTGGGGCTGCTTCGGGTTGCTAATCAGAGAAAAGAAATTTGGACATTTCTCTGTAGAGCGCTGCATGTTATTGCATCGCTCTAAATGTTCGGTGGGACTTAAATGGTTTCCACCGTTTAACGGTTACCACCACTCTAGGTGGCATAGGTATTGTACCAAACAAGTATGCGTTTATAACCTATTTGTATATAGAAATTTTCAAGCCTTGTGCCCCAAAGGTTTCGGGGATCTGATACCAGATTGGAGTGATACCAGGGGTGATTTTTTACGCTGACGACACTAGCACCATTCATAATGGCTGGTATCAAAGCAGTAGTTGTACAATCGGGTAAGCTTGGTGGCGCTGCTAACCCCCACGGGTGGAATGACTTGAGAGTTCTGATTGTAAAACTTAGCGCCATGGGTGATGTCGTTCATTGCTTACCTCTGGCAGCAAGAATCAAAGAACGATTGCCCGATGTGGAGTTGACATGGCTGGTTGAACCGGCCGCTCAAGATCTCATCAACGCTAACCCTGTGGTCGATAGAGTGTTGGTGCTACCACGCAAAAGCTGGTTGAAGGCACTGAAAAATCCTGCCACCATATTGCCTACCACCAGTGAAGCCAGACAATATTTCAAAGAGTTGAAAGCTTACAAGTTCGACCTGGCGATAGATGCTCAAGGATTACTCAAGAGTGCCGTGCCCGCCTATTTATCGGGCGCACCACTGAGGGTCGGATTTGCCGACACCAGAGAATGGGCCCACAAGTTTTTGACTCACCCTTTGGAAGTGAATGACTATTTCGGACACGGCCGTCATGTAGTCGACCTCAATATTGCCCTGGCCGATTATGCGCTTGAGGTTCTCGCCCAAGAACACGGCAGTTGCTTGCGACTTACCTTCAGTGATCAGACCGTTCGTTTCCCGCTGCCAGACACGGCTTTGAGTGGTGCCGATGCCTCAGTTTTAAAGTTGCCTGGTCTAGACCGAGATTTTTGGGCCGGTGTCACCGCTGGTGTAGCGCACCCTACAAATAATTTGGCACCGCCTACAGAACTAGTATCAGGGGCGGGGCAAAAGCAAAATCAGTTGATTGCCATAATTCCAGGCACCACCTGGGTCACCAAAATCTGGCCGCAAGAGCACTGGATCGCCCTCGGACGCATGCTGGTAGAGCGTTTCGGGGCTCGTCTGGTTATCTGCGGTGGCCCTGGTGATGCCACCATGAATCAATCTATATATAAAGGAATACTTTCTGCCGAATTTCCCGGCTCGGTAAAAAACCTCACTGGTGAAACCAGTTTAATGCAACTGGTGGCACTGCTTAAAAAGTGCGACCTTGTCGTTGGTGCCGATACCGGTCCACTGCATTTGGCTGCCGCGGTGGCGCATCAAGCCATGGTGGCAGAGGGCGAAGCACTAGCTGCCGCACCAGAGAGATATCCGCTTGTCACCACCGGTGAAGCGCCGGT
Organism: Candidatus Obscuribacterales bacterium; assembly: GCA_949127735.1. GTDB lineage: Bacteria > Cyanobacteriota > Vampirovibrionia > Obscuribacterales > Obscuribacteraceae. The sequence continues at coordinate 3,375 of CASBPX010000001.1, forward strand.
GGTGCGCGCGGTTAAACCAAAAGTGGTGGCAATTCATGGTGCCACTCCCTGGTTGCGTAATGGACCGTACGGAAGTATGGGTAGTACGGTGCACCTCAATCTTCCTTGCCAACCTTGCTTCTCTAAAACCTGCCGCATCAAGACCCTGGCATGCTTAAAAGACCTCCCTGTGGGGGAGGTCTTCCAAGCGATTGAGACGATTTTGCTCGAAGCTAACGCGTCATCTTAATTGTCGAATTTATTCGCAAACCCATTTGTCGATGGTGCGATTCCAGTTATTAACCAGTTCTTCTTCTTTGAAAAACAATCCGATTTCACGTGTGGCGCTCTCTGGACCGTCAGATCCGTGCACCGCATTTCTGCCGATGTCGGTGGCCAGGTCACCCCGTATGGTGCCTTGAGCGGCAGCGGTCGGGTTGGTGGCACCAATAACGTTGCGGGCTAAAGTGATGGCATTTTTGCCTTCCCAAACCATCGCTACAATCGGGCCGGAAGTAATGAATTTGACCAGGCCCTCAAAGAATGGCTTGCCTTTGTGCTCGCCATAATGACGCTCAGCCAGTTCAACCGGCACCACCATCATCTTCATGCCAACCAATTTGAGGCCACGGCGCTCGAAGCGTCCGAGAATATCGCCAACCAGACCACGTTCAACGCCATCGGGCTTGACCGCGACAAAAGTTCTTTCCACTGCCACCTTGTGACCCCCTTGCTACAACTAAGACTAGATTTTTGTCTATGGTCTTACAAAGAGGATGCCATCAGGAGAGTTTTGTAAGTTTTGCAAACTTCGGATCGAGCAACTTATTGCCTTCGCCCTCAAAAGCGACGTTATAGAGCTCTTTTTCGCCTTCGCCAATAACGGTGATTACTTTGCCGATGCCAAACTTGACATGCTGCACTGTATCGCCCACTTGCAGCCTCTGGAATTGCGGCGGCATGCCTTTAGGGGTGTTGTCTTCTGGCGGCGGCAGGCGGAAGGCCCGTGGTTTGACGCCCTCGGCGGCGCGGATAGCCTGAGGCCGCGAGGCGTTCTGTGACTGATAACCAGTTTGTCTGTTGTAGCCGCCGGCACTTTGAGTTTTGTTCCAACCTGAGCCGCCGCCGCTGCCACCACCTGCCGCTGGTTTTTTATAACCGCCTGAGGTGCCGGTAGCGTAGTCGTTGCCGCCATATTTAGAATCGCCGAAGTTGCCTGGCTTTTTGTTATTGCGATCGTCCCATTCCTGGCTTTCGTTGGCTTTGTCATCAAAAGCACCGAAACTATTTCTACTATCGGCACCACCACCAAAGTTTCCACCAGATTTGCGTTTGAATTCTTCATCGCCGCTTGGGTAGAAGCCTGACACCAGACCCGGTGTGATTTCTTTTAAGAAGCGGCTGGGAATGGTGTAGGTCGATGAAAATCCTGAGTTTGAAAATCCGCGGCCGATCATGGTGCGTTTGCGGGCCAGGGTCATGTGCAGAATGTCACCGGCCCTGGTGATGGCCACATACATCAAGCGGCGTTCTTCTTCCATCTGTGTGGGTGAATCGAGCGAGCGCACATGGGGGAATAATCCTTCTTCGCAACCCATGATAAAAGCGCAAGGAAATTCGAGGCCCTTGGAAGAGTGGATGGTCATCAGTTTGACCGTGTCTTCATCGAGGTTGGCTTTATCGAGATCGCTTACCAGCGATATGCGTGTTAAGAATGAGTCTAGGTCTGGTTCGTCGGCGCTGACTTCAAATTCCTTTGCCACCGCCACCAGTTCCATAACGTTGTCGATGCGACCAAGTGCCAGTTCGTCTTTGGCTGCTCTAGCGTCATCTTCTAAACGTGATATGTAACCGGTGCCTTTTAAAATTTGCTCGAGCAAATCAGATACTGGTATCACTTTTGATTGCTGATTCAACGACACAATTAAGCGGGCAAAATCTTTCAAAGCAATAGCTGCTTTGGGTGAAAGATCAGCGATGCGATCGGCTTCTAGACAGGCCTCTAAGGGGCTTGAGTTTTTCAGTTCGGCGTAGGCGTTGACTCTATCAAGTGTGGTTTTGCCCAGGCCGCGTTTAGGAGTATTGATGACGCGATTAAATGCTTGTCCGTCGCGCAGGTTGTAGACAAGCTTCATGTAGGCGAGCATGTCTTTGATTTCTTGACGGTCATAAAATCTGGTGCCGCCCACTACTATATAGGGAATGTGGCTGCGCACGAGAATTTCTTCAATCGCTCTTGATTGAGAGTTGGTGCGGTAAAGCACAACGCAATCGGCATATTTTTTGTTGCGCGCTTTCAAGCGTTTGATTTCTTCGGCCACATAATAGGCTTCGTCAATTTCGTCTTGGGCTTCGTAGCAATTGACTTTTCCGCCCTGGCCACGATTGCATCTAAGTTCTTTATCGATGCGCTCAGTGTTATTAGAAATAATGCTGTTGGCGGTCTCTAAAATGGTGGCAGTGGATCTGTAATTTTCTTCCAGCTTAATCAGCTCACAGCCTTCGTAGTCTTTTTGGAAGCCAAGAATGATGCGATAGTCGGCTTTGCGCCATGAATAAATTGATTGGTCAACGTCGCCCACAACTAAAAGGCTGCGCTCGCGCCACAACTGTGCTGGTGTCAGCTCTTTGCCCGCTTCTTTAGCTTCGCGAGTGAGGAAGTGTTCAGAGCTATCCACTTTGGCAATCAATGAAATCAAATCGTATTGTGATTTGTTTGTATCTTGAAACTCGTCGCAAAGCACATGGCGATAACGGCGCTGCATGCGCTCGCGCACATTTTGATTTTGTTGCATCAAGTCGGTGAAAATCAAAATCAGATCGTCAAAATCGAGAGCGTTATTGCGCGCCAGTTCTGTTTGATAAGCAGTGAATATTTCTGACAGTCTTCCTTCTCTGTAATTTTTTGCTTCAGTGGCATAACTCTGGTGTGTGTAACCGTCGTTTTTAAGCGACGAAATAGTGTGCCGCACTTCTTTGGGCACGAAGACTTTGTCGTCTAAATTGAGTTTGATGATTTGCCCTTTAACGAGACTCATGCTGTCGGTCTCGTCGTAGATGACAAAATTGTTATCCCATTTGAGCCCGTCTGCAGTCTTGTAGTTAGTGATTTCCTGGCGCAGTAAACGGGCGCAGATACTGTGGAAAGTGCCGATGGCAATGCGCTTGGCCTCGAATGGCCCCACGATTTTTTCAATACGCTGGCGCATTTCGCCTGCCGCTTTATTGGTGAAAGTGACAGCCAGAATCGATTCGGGCTCCTGGCGTAGTTTTGAGATAATCCAGGCGATGCGTTTGGTCAAAACCGTGGTCTTGCCTGAACCGGCTCCGGCAATGATTAATGATGGTCCCCACTCTTGCGACACGCACTGGGCTTGCTCTGCGTTTAAGCGATCGAGCAGCTTCTCTTCCATGGCAGCCGCTTCGGCGTCAGAAATGGGGGCGTATTCAGAGCGTCCGTAGCGCGGGCCAGGAGCCGCCGGTGTAGCAGGCGCTGTGGGCACGTAACGCGATTGCACAAAGGGTTGGGCGCTGGACGGCACAGAGCTGGCGGGGGCCTCCACCTTAAAATCTACCGTCAGGTCTTCTTCAAGATCTTCAGGCTCAATGGCCAGGCTGCTGAGCTCCTCCACTTCCAACTCGGCCAGAGCCAGTTCGTCGGCGTCAGACGGCTCAAGGTCGCTTGACCCAAATAAGCTCAATTGTTTGTCTTTGCCGGTCATTACTTGACTGTCTCTTCCGTGCTTAATCAAGGTCTCTCCATCCATATTAAAAGTGATTGGGCAGGGCTCTTGCGCAGGCATCCGCCATTTTGCCGCAAAATTAATGATGTCAAGCCTGCTCCGCGCCCTGGCGGATATCTACTTGCTATGCTTAAGGCTCTCTGGCGAATATCAATGAAACCCAGTGCCAGAGGCTCCTACAAGAGTAATTGTGCGTCATTGACGCGCCGCTGTTAATTAAAACTTGTAAACAGCAAGCATCTCGCTAGGGTAAAACCACCGGGAAGACTTGTAATCTTAATGATTAGCTAGCAGATTGTTGAGACCAGTAATGACTGCGTCTATATAAAAGGGATTGGATAGATATATATGAGCCGAATTGAACCCAGTGCCGCCACCATACCCACAGTCGATGAACTGGCCCAAGAGTTATTGCTCATCCAACAGTCGGGCCCGCGCAAAGTCGCCATCATCGGCACCCGCAACCTGCCACTGACGCATCAGCAACTGGTAGAAATGCTTTCTTACGCACTGGTGCTCTCCGGCAACCAGGTGGTCACCAGCGGTGGTGCTAACGGATGCAACATGGCAGTTATTCGCGGCGCGCAAAGAGCGAATCCTGATCGATTAAATATTATCTTGCCCCAAACAATCAGCCAACAGCCAGGCGAAGTTCAGGACCTTTTAATAGGTATCAAGAATATCGTTGAGTATCCTGAAAGACGTACTATGACGCTCGCCGATGCCAGTCGCATATGCAACCATGAAATAATCGATAGATGCCAGCAAATAATTTGTTTCCTCTATCACACAAGTCATACACTGCTTGAGTCGGTAAACTATGCCAAGGAACATCGTAAGATTGTGACTAGCTTCTACCTCGACTAACCAGCGGGAATCAAACAGTCAATTTAAACGGACATGCTGCGGCTTTATTTCCGCAGGGAACATTGCTAGCAGCTTTGTACTCGCTAGTTTTGCCCTGTGTAATTGCGCTTGCTTTGACGGCAGCCGTCATGCCCTTCTACATAAAGTGGCTCAAGAGTCTGCAAATTAATCAGTTTTTGCGTGAAGAAGGCCCGGCCAGTCACGCTCATAAAGCCAAGACCCCGACCATGGGCGGTCTGGTTTTTATCATCACCACATTCGCCACCACAGTAGGCATGTCAGTTATACCTGGCGTGCCAGGCATGTCGCACGATATAAGCTATTACGCTGTGATTATCACAGGGGTTTTGTGCGGAATAGTGGGGCTGATAGACGACTCAGCCAAGGTCATACAGAAAGCCAACAAAGGCATATCAGCATATGTGCGTTTAGGCACCGAGACTGTTTTTGGCGTGGTATTAGCGCTGGTGCTGGTGGCTCTGAACGACAATCGGCTGATTGTGCCCTCTGCCATTTATTCGATTTTGCACGGTCAACTTGGCACCATGCCTGATATCACGCAACCAGTGGCAATCATGATTTTGCCTGCCATTGTTTTTATTGCCCTCAGTGCATTCCTTACAGCCGCCACCACCAACGCCGTCAATTTGCACGACGGCATGGACGGCCTGGCCGCCGGCACCGCCTGCCAAATTTTTGCCGCCATGGCCGTGATTTTATTTATGACCGGCAGCGACGCCCCGGTGCAATATGGCTATGCCACCATATCTGCTACCGCCGCCGGCGCCCTCATGGGTTTCCTTCTATTTAATAAAAACCCCGCCCAAATTTTCATGGGCGATACAGGCTCGTTATTTATCGGCGGGCTGATGGCCTGCATTGTTTTAGCCGGCGGCATCACAATATGGTTTGTGCCACTATCGCTAATCTACATACTCGAGGCCCTTTCGGTGATGGCTCAGGTAATTTATTTCAAGCTCACCAAGCAGTACACACCTGAAAAACCCATGAGCGCTATCGCCTTGATTATGCTCAAATTGACCAAGAAGCTTCCCGGCGAGGGCAAACGATTATTCCGCATGGCACCTTTACATCATCACTACGAAGCGGTCATGGCTGAAAAGGGCTGGGCGGAATGGCAAGTGGTGTTGGCTTTTTGGGGAGTGCAGTTTTTACTCTGCGCGGCTGTATTATTGAATTTCCACTACCGCTAAAATGCCAGGAGTCTCTGGGTGTCAGCCCAAAATTCACAGTTAGTCTCTGATTTAGTCTCACAAGGCAAGTGGGAAGAGGCTTACGCCGCGCTTATTCGCTTCGCTCAGCAGAATCCAAGTGGAGTCAACGACCCTGACTTGCAATGCCAACTAGGCATCATCGCCTTCAACAGCGGCAAGTTGGCCGAGGCCGAACGCCATCTTAAAACAGCCCTATCAATCGACTCGAGCCGCTCAGACGCGCACTATCAATTAGGTCTGGTGCTGCTTAAAGACAGCCGCCCGGCCGAAGCCATGCCCGCTTTTCGCGAAGCCTGCGAGCGTCGCCCCAATTATGCAGTAGGGCATTTGCACTGGGGAATGGCTCTAATGGCCACTGGCAGCTTCAGAGGGGCAATCGGACAATTCAATCAGGCCATAAAAATTGATGGCAAATTGAGCGCCGCATACGTGCAGGGCGGCATGGCCAGCTTCCGCATGGGTCAATTTATGGAAGCCGCGCAATATTTTCAAGCCGCCGCCAATAATGAACCCGACATTCCAGAGCCTCTGGTTTGCCTCGGCATCGCACTCTCTGCCCTGGGCAACGATGAAGATGCCGGCAAATGCTTCATGCGCGCCTGGCAGGTAGACGGCAAAGACATCACTACCCTGCGCTACGCGGCCTCGGCCATGGCCAACGCCGGAATGATCGACGACGCCGTGCGACTCTTCCAGGAGTCAGTGGGAATGGGCCACCGCGTGCTCACCGCCCGCGAGCGCGCATTGATCTATAACGATTGGGGCGTCTCACTATTTAAGTCCAGACGCCCTGAAGATTCTTCAGATAAATTACTGGAAGCATCCGACATGGATCCAACATGCTTAGAGCCAGTGATGAATCTCGGCCTGGTTTGCGTCGAGTTGGCAGAATACGAACGTGCCGCCGAAGCATTCGAAAAAGCATTAGCCATTGATAAAACCAACAACGAAGTGCGCGTCTATCTAGCCGTTACTCTGATTTTGATGAATAGCTGCCAGGCCGCCATCAATGTTTTGCAAGAAAAAGAACAAGACGGCCGCTTTGATTTCTGGCTCGGACACGCATACTTAGGTATCGCCAATTATGATCGCGCCAAACAATATTTTGAACGTGTCCTGAAAGAATCGCAAATCAACTATCAAGCCTTAGACGGCCTGGGCTGCGCTTTGATGTTGGGTGGGAATTATCCGGAAGCGGTAGAAAAATTTGAGCAAGCAATCAGCCTGCGCGAAGATTATGCGCTCGGGCATTTGCATTTAGCACGCGCTTTAGACGAGCTTGGTCAGGCAGAACTTGGTGCAAGTCATTTGCGCATTGCTGTCAATTTAGATCCACAATGTTTGAACCCGCAAAAAGAAGCCCTCGACAGGCTAGTGAAAGCCGCTCGTTATGAGCTTGTTGAAGCGCAGTCGTTGAAAATTTTAGCGGCCAATCCGCAAGATTCTGATGTGCGTGTTTCACTTGCTCGTGCGTTTAAAGAACAACAGCGTCTTGATGAAGCAGTCGATCTGGTGGCACTGGTAATTCAAGAAGATCCTAAAAATGCCACCGCTCGAATTGTGGCCGGCCAAATATTTTTACTACAAGGACGTTTTGTCGAAGCCGACGAAATGTTTCGCGAAGCCGATGAAAACTCAGACGGAGACCCGGGTCTGTTTTACTACTGGGGCAAAACTTTGTCACTACTGGGATTGCAAGAATTAGCTTTAGAGAAATACGAAAAAGCTTCAGAGTTAGATCCGTATGATGCAGATGTTTATGACGCCTGGGGCTCGGCTCTAAAGTCGCTGGGAAGATTTGCCGACGCGGCCGAGGTTTACCGCAAGGCATCAGAGTATATTTAGATCTGTATTTAGATCTATGTTTAAATCTACGCCGGAATTTTTGGCAGAAAGGCTGCTGGTGTCACTTTAAAATGGTTGCCGAGCCTGACACACTGCTCTTTCGTTAGCTCCCTTTGACCGTTGACTATTTCACTGATCACACCAGAAGAAACTCCAAGTATGGGCATCATATCTACTTGCCTTAATTCGTGATCTTTCATAAAAGAGCGCAAAAGATTAACTGGTGTCATCTCGTTAAATTGCAGGCTGTGGTGCTTCTTTTCATACTTGCCAATTTCATCTAACAAAACTTCTAAATAATCGCGCTCGTCAACAGCGAGAGATTTGCCTCTAAGCATCAAACTTTGTGCAACTTCATGCGCGTCGTCTAAGTGTTGATCGCTCTTAATTGGGATCAAAGGGAAGCGCTCGATGAGGGTTTTGTACTTTGAAGTTACCATTTGAACGTCTCCTTGTCATATTCGGCATGAGTCATGAGCTTTAAGACGTAGACTCTCTCGTTTTCTATCCAGACCATTGCTGCCATGCGGAATTTATTACCGCCGATGTTGAAAATGAATTTCTGCTCTCCTAAATGATCCGCGCTGTTGAAAGTTCTTTGCACATCCGAATTGTTCTTCCAATCGGCAGTTCTTGTTTTAGACATCCAGTCAGTGAGCGGAGCTTCCGCTTCAGCATGTACTTCAATAAACTGTCTAATTATTCTCGAATTTAAAATTTCCACACGCATCCGCTCCCGATTTAACCATCCTCTCAAATCGAGAGGATTAACGCAAGCCCTGGCCTCTCGATTTGAGAGGAATTAATGTTGAGCTGGCTCTTCCTGTTGAGCTGGGCATAAATCTTATGTCAGCCTCAGCTGAAATGGTCAGCCCGCCCAACCGGAACCCACAATGCCAAAGAACAAGAAAACTTCGCCAATGCCCACACAGGCAACTCAAGCCAATCACCCGGTTATCGAAGCGGCTTACCTGTCTAAGCCCATGCATTTGCAGACCAGGGCCGAGCGCTATCAGCACGGCCGGGCGATGCGGTTGCACTGCCCAAGAGAATCTCAAGCTGAGTATAAAATCGACGGCAACGGGCGCGAAGATCCAATCGACCTGTTGATCAAATCAAGCCATGAGCGCATCGAGCACCTGGTGCCGATTCGTTACGGGCGCATGCTCACCTCGCCCTTCGCCTTCTTCCGCGGCGCAGCCGTAATCATGGCCGCTGACCTTGCCACCACTCCTTCAAGCGACTATGCCGTGCAATCATGCGGTGATTGCCATTTGATGAACTTTGGCGCTTTTGCCACCCCCGAGCGCAATATAATTTTTGACATCAACGATTTCGATGAGACTTTTCCCGCTTCGTGGGAATGGGATCTCAAAAGATTAGCCGCCAGTTTTGCCATTGCTTCAGCCAACAACGGTCACAAGCCTTCTGATGGGCGCGCGGCGGCAGCGAGAATGGTTGAATGCTATCGCGATCGCATGGTGGAGCTCTCTAAAATGCGCGCCCTTGAAGCCTGGTACTCATATCTGGACTACGAAGCGCTAATTGAGATGACCGAAGATAAGGTTTTGAAGAAACGGCGGAAGAAAGTTTTAGAGAAAGCCCAGAGCCGAAACTGTCTGGAAGAATTTGTCAAACTTGCTGCCGTTGTGGATGGACAACCCCGCATTAAGGACCAACCGCCACTGATTTTTCATGACGATAGTTGGGAAACCGAACAAGCTAAATCTGATTTGAATAACGTGCTGGAAGATTATCGTCAATCGCTACCAGTTGAAAGGCGCGTACTTTTCGACCGTTATGAATACGTCGATAGAGCGCTTAAGGTGGTTGGCGTCGGCAGTGTTGGTACCGTATGCGGTATTGCCTTGTTTTTTGCGGCCGAGAATGATCCGCTCTTTTTGCAGGTAAAAGAAGCACGCCAGTCGGTGCTCGAGCCCTATTCGCACTTTAAAAATACCGAAACCAACGGAGCCAGAGTAGTTACAGGCCAGAGGCTGATGCAGGCAGCCACTGATATTTTTCTTGGCCATTACGTCAATGCTTCTGGAAAGCATTTCTATGCCCGCCAATTGCGAGACGTCAAAGTTAAGCCCATGGTCGAAATTTTTGACACGAAAAATATGCTGGGTTTTGCCAGGAATTGTGGATGGGCCCTCGCCAGAGCCCATGCCAGATCTGGTGATGCGGCGATCATCTCTGGATACATTGGCAAAGGAAGTGTCTTTCCCAATGCCATCGCGCAGTTTGCTGACAGCTACATGAAGCAAAATTTGTTAGATCACAGGCGCATGTCAGAGGCAATTAAAGAAGGCAGGTTGGATGCTTATACTGAGCTGTAAGATCAGCGTGTGCGATCCGAGCAAGCTTAACCGATCAACCAACGAACAAACCACTGAGGCTGCTCACGCTGTTTTCGTTTTCTTTTTAGAGTAACGAGTATTCAGGTTGCGCATTTTCTGCTGCAAATCTTTGATCTGTCGCTCAAGGTTTATCGTGTTGTCTGCCGCAGCGGCTAAGTATGCAATCACATCGCCCTGCGAAATTCCCAGAGCTTTTGCCTTTTTTAAAATTTGCTCTTTTCCAATGTTTCCCGTTGCCGCATTGGCCATATGCCGCTACAATGGAGGCAAGTGGCCAAAGGTAGTGGGAATGGACGTCGACAGAATAATTAAAACTCTTTCTGGCGGGCTAAACATGCCACGGGAGCTCTCCTCTGAGCTTGAAATGCTTGATGAGCTCAATCTAGGTTTGCCGTACGAAGCTCTTGCTATGCTCAATGATTGTGGCATCGTTAGTGAAGGCGAACTGAAGACTTTTATCGCACCGCGCACATTGTCCCGGCGTAAAGGAAAAAGTCGGTTAAGTCGAGAAGAGTCAGATCTGGTGGCACGCCTTTTGCGCATTTACGAGTTTGCTGTCAAAGTTTTTGGAGACGATGAAAAGGCCCGGAAGTGGTTTAGAGCCAGTAACCGTGTACTAAAAGGGCAGCGCCCGCTCGACTTACTGCACTCTGAATACGGCGCGAGAATTGTCGAAACAATTTTAGGCCGTATCGACTATGGCATTTATTCCTAATGTACGTTTACCGTATTTGCGGCCGAAAGCACGCAGCGGCATTAGATGGCGAAGGGGCAAAAAAGTTTGGCGGTCGGTGGAACTCTCGAAACTATCCGGCGTTGTACACTTCTATGCATTTATCTCTTGCTGCTCTAGAAACCTTGGTGCATGTCGACTTCGACAATCTTCCGACTGAGCTGGTTTGGCTTAAGATTGAAATTCCTGACGATAGCAGTATTGAAATTTTCTCTGGCTATAGCGAATCGGTCGATGCTGCGGTGATTGGTGACGACTGGTTGCAAAAAAAACGCACTCTGGCACTGGTCGTGCCGTCTGCGGTTATACCAATTGAACAAAATGTTATTCTAAATCCAGTGCACATTGAAATGACTGGCGTCCGAGTATTGGAAACTCATGAGTTTCAATTCGACGAAAGATTTTTTGTTCGATAAGATCTAAAGATAGATGGAACTTACTCTCGCATCCAGATTTCTTTTGGTAGGTAGGCATCAATGGCAGTCACTAAATCTTGATCTGACATTCTCACGGTGTCGAGATAGCATGTCGCACCAATTAGTTTGGCCGCCAGTGGAGCGGTTGATTCAATGTGCGTGGTGAGTGTAGATTGCCTCAAACAAATAAACGGTTTTGGCCTGTACGAACTATCTTGTTTGATATGGCGAAGAAAATCGAACATGCGTGATTCATCGAATTTTGTGCCACAGACAATCATGTCGAAGTTGCCACCATTGAGTGCATTCTTGGCCGCTGCCAGAGTGCTGACTTCGACTATTTCATGGTGCTGACCAAGCAGCTTGAGCAATCTGTCAGCTGTTTGTTCTTCGTCGGCCAGCAAAATTCGTGCTCTGTTATGTTTTTCGCGCGGCAGGTGAATGATCGCTTCTTCCAGTCCCTGCGCCAATAATCCAAAGCGAGCCGCCGGCTCGGGCGCAATAAAAACGCGCATAAAGCACAATACTGCGAACATATCACCAGATGGCAGCAATCCGCCAAAGCCAATTACAGTGCGGATTTTATGCGGTACAACAAACTCACCCTGAGAAACAATTGAAGGATCATTCAAAGCTTCTGGAATGTACATGACGTGATAGCTTTTTTTCTTCGGATTCAAAAACAATCCTGGGCTCGGCGTCACCACCTGCGCGGTGTCGATGCCCAGACGCTTGATCAATTGCGCCACCATCGGCGCGGCTTCAACAATTTTAGAACTGGCTAAGGGAATAACCTGGTGATTGCGTGATTGAAAGCGGTCGTTCCATTCTTTGTCACTGCTGCGCGAAGCCAGCAGAGTTAGGCAATTAGTGTTTGGCGATGGCTGCTCGGAGAGTATCTCATTGACCGTCTTTTTCAGGTGAGCAGTCAAATCTTCATAGGGAATAGTACGGAAAAAGCGAATCAGCGCACAGGGGTCGTCTTCGCCTTCACTCAGCTGGTTGTAGAGAAAGTTGACCGTATCCTGAGCGAGCGCCTCTGCGGTCGACGATTTGTCGCCAAGTTCAATTAATTTCAGAGCGCAACGCTCTAAAACTCCAGCCTGCTCGATTGTCTGCATTTGCAGTATTGTCCAAGAGGTGATTTTGCCTGACTTTATCATGAAAGCTGGCGGAAGCACTATGGGCGGTACTGTACATAGATTTCGCGTGCACTAGTGCTTGTGACAGGCAACCTTCCTATAGAAAGATTGATTCAAGAAATTCATCGCACGAAAAAATTCTAATTCCGCTCCTTGCTGAAACTTCATTATTGAAGTGTTTGCGATTTGACGAAAGAATCGCATAGGGCGCCGGCGTCATAAGAAGTGCTGCTGCGAGCACAGGAATATCAGCTTTGTGTCTCATTATTCCGAGGAATTTGTCTCTTGTTGCTAGGACGATAGTTATGTCTGACTCAGGCAATATCTTGAGGCGCAGTGCCGTTTTTAGCTGTTCCCAGCGATTGATAACTTCTGTAGCCTCGGCCGGGTGTTGGCTTAACTTAGCTAATATGGCGCGCTCTGTGTCTGAAATACAGTCACGGCAAGTTGCCATATCGAATGCGCCTTGAGCAGCCATTTCGGCAACAACAAACGCTGCCGATTCAGGTATCAACAGCGCTTCGATCAGAACATTCGAATCGACAAAGAGGACGGGCGGCATTTATAGTTCGGGGTACTGTTCGGAAACGCGCAACTCGCTTGCCTTGTCTGCTTCATAAATAATCTCAGAAGCGTCAATTCCAGCTCGCCTTATGGCTTCTTGGGCGTGCTCAACCGTCGCCCTAAGGATTTGTGTTCTAGGTAGGAGGACAATGCAATTGCCCACGACGATTTCAACAAGGCAATCGCCTTTATGGAGCTTAAGTGCCTTCAGTGCTTCTGAAGAAATAGATAGCTGTCCATTACTCGCTACAATTAGTTCACGTTGATTAGATTCTGTCATTGCGAATTTTCGCCTACACTGGTATTTCCATTATTGTCTAGCGGTGTTCGCAAAGCAATAGAATTCTGCGCCTCACCTAACATCTCACTCTCCAAAGCTTTGATTTCGACTAATATAATAAAATCTGCCTTCACCGCATCTAAGCCGGGACCATAGAAATAGTCGGAGAGCTTTTTTTTAGTGCAGTTTGTCGCAATTCCACAACCGATAAGTTGTATTTTTCTACAACCTATCGGTTGTAAAAATTGTTAGGCGCCGCGAAAGGTATAATGGTCACCTTGCCAAAAAGGCCATAAACCGGCCCAAACCCCCTCGTGCCGCCCCACCATAAAAGAGCCACAATGACCGCGACCATCACCAATCGCGTCTCAAAACTAAAAACCAGAGAATCAGCCACTGAGCTCTTCCTCAAGAGCGAGCAATTACTGCGTTTTCGCATCGCCTTTGCTTTAGTCAGCCTGGTACTTTGTTTTGGTATCGGCAGCTTTGCCGGTTACGAATTTGATTTCCGCTCCACCGCCGCCATCATTGGTGGTGTCAGCATATATTCGTTTATCGGCCTGGCTTTCATTGTCCGCAAGCTTAAATACTCAACGCGCGCACTGCGCGCATTCAACATGGCCCTCATCTCTTTCGACGTGGTCGCCCTCACTGGCCTGGTGCATTTCACTCGCGGCCTTGAATCAGACCTCTACGTCTTATACTTACTCCCTATCTTGCTATCAAGCTACACATTCGGCCGCCGTGGTATTTACTTCGCCGCGCTTCTAGTCACCGTCGCTTACATCGGCCTGCTCGTATCTGAAAACGCCGAACTTCTTCCATACATTTTCAACCGCGAAGATAACAAAGGTTTAGCCGCCGCTTACTCAGGCAAATTATGGCGACGCATTTTAGGACGCGCCTTTTTCTTCGCCTCAGTAGCCATGCTCTGGGCTCGCTTCTGTGACTATATGAGCCGCGTCGCCAGGCAAGGGGCCGAGCGCCTCTTAGAACAACTTGACGCCAACGAGCGACTTATCAGTGACAGTGACGAACGCGCCAAACGCGAGAGGCTAATTAACTCAATCAACAAAGGTGTGCGCAGCACCCTTGAAGTCGACAAAATTTTCGAGACTGCAGTGGTGCAATTAGCCCAGGCCGTGCAGACAGATCTGGTGGCATTGATTTGTCCGACTCCTGGCCTTGCCGGCGCTACAGTGCCACCTACAGTTGTCGAAGAAGCAAGAGAGCACGGCAGCAAACGCTATATCAACGAAAATTTCGCTCATTTTATTCTCGATTACAAAGCCCATTACGAGCGTAACAGCGGCGGTGCCAAAGTCAAAACTTTTGTCTACAATCATCCGGCTGAAAACAAATTTTTCGCACCAATCGAAAGCGAACTCAAAGAACTAAATTTCGGCACACTTGTTATTCAACCAATGATGTACGGAGAAGAAAGCCGCGGAGTCTTCATTCTCGCTGACAAATCTCCCGACCGCGCCTTTAGCGAATCAGATTTAGTCTTAACCAAAGTTGTGGCCGGTCAAGTTGCCATTGCTATTGAACACGCCAATTTAGTCGGTCAGCTCTCGCGCAAAAACAAAGATCTGGTCACCAAAAACCTCAATCTCGATAGCAAAAACATTGAACTAAAAACCGTGCAGTCGCAACTGATTCACCAGGAGAAAATGGCGTCGTTAGGTCGCCTGGTGGCCGGCATCGCCCACGAATTGAATAATCCCATCAACTTCGTGCACGGCAATTTGCCCTATCTCAAACAATATGTTGAAGAACTAAAAAAAGTAATCGCCAAAGTTGCCGAACTTCCTGAAGAACAGCGCAAACCCGTCGACGAATTAAAAAACAAACTCAAGTACGATTTTCTCGTCGAAGACCTCGACAACATCATCGCCGATTTAAATGAAGGGGCCGAGCGCATTCGCCACATTATTCGCGACCTCAAAAGTTTCAGCCGCCTCGACGAAGCCGAACTCAAAGAAGCCTCGATTCAAGAAGGCCTCGAGTCGACCATGAAAATTCTTTCGCAATATTATGGCCGCGACAAAATTCCGGTAGACGGCGATTACGCGGCCATTCCCCATGTACTTTGCTACCCCGGCCAGCTCAATCAAGTCTGGATGAATTTACTTAGCAACGCCGCCCAGGCCATGAACACCGCCGCAGAGTCACTGCCGGCGGGCACGCCCACTCCCGCCTTGAAAATCAAAACCGAACTGACCGGCGAGAGCGTTTTGATATCAATCATCGATTGTGGGGCTGGTATTAAACAGGAGGTTCAGAGTAAAATCTTTGATCCTTTCTTCACTACGAAGGCCGTGGGCCAGGGAACGGGGTTAGGTCTGTCTATCTGTCACTCGATTATCGAGCGACACGGCGGTCAGATCTGGTTTGAAAGCGTGATCGGCAAAGGCACAACCTTCTATGTGCGACTGCCGCTCAAAGCCACAGCTAGACCAGAGCCGTCAATGCTCAGCGAACCAGATTAATCAGGGGAAACAAAACAAATGCGGCGCCACAAAATATTAGTAGTGGATGATGAGATACCCAATCTCCGCTTACTGCGGCGCGTACTTTCAGACGAACACGACATCATCGAGGCTCAAGGCGGCGCCGAAGCCCTCGAAGCACTGAAGAAAGATTACATCAGCCTGATTATCACCGACCAGCGCATGCCCAGCATGACCGGAGTACAGCTGCTCGAGCACTCTATCGCCATCTGCCCAGATACAATCAAAATTTTGCTCACCGGCTACACCGACGTGCAGGCGCTCGTAGACGCCATCAACGCCGGCCACGTCTACAAATATATAGCCAAGCCCTGGGATGCCAACGAGCTCAAACTGACTGTGCTCCGCGCTTTAGAAGCATTCGAACTAAAAGAAACTAATGACCACTTGCTATCAGAGTTGCAAATCGCCATAGCCGAACTCGAGTCTGTGTCGGTTGGAACCATCAGAGCACTAGCAGATGCACTCGACGCCAAATGCGATTACACCGCAGGCCATTCGCTAAGAGTCAGTCGCATAGCCGTTTTAATCGGCCGACAAATGAAACTGACAGATTCTGAACTACGCGACGTTGAGCTGGGCGGCATTTTGCACGACATCGGCAAAATTGGCGTGCCCGAATCAATCTTGTGGAAAGCCGACAAGCTAACCCCCGAAGAACGCGAAATTATGTGCAAGCACCCGGTCAAATCAGCCGAGATTATCGGCGACCTGCGCGGCCTGGTGCGCGCCCGCGAATATGTCAAACACCACCACGAATATTTTAACGGCGAAGGCTACCCAGACGGCCTGGCCGGCGAAGACATTCCGATTGGCGCCCGCATCATCATGGTGTCAGACGCTTACGACGCCATGACCACAGATAGACCCTACCGCCAATCTATTGGCCACGACAAGGCCATGGCGGAGCTGACCAAAATGACCGGCGCCCAATTTGACCCAAAAGTAGTCGAAGCCTTGA
>CASBPX010000002.1 GCA_949127735.1 Candidatus Obscuribacterales bacterium
GCCTAGTATAAACTGCTTGCACTGCGGTGATATTGCGCATGGCAAAAGCGGAAAAACAATAAGATAAATAATATTGCCATTTGCGCACGAAAATCTGGTCGAAGCCGAGCCCGTAAACTTGCTCTAAACGAGACTCGAACTCTGTTTGCCATATTTCCAGAGTTTTGGCATAGTAATTGCCGATATCTTCAAGATCATGGAGGAACAGGTCGCTCTTGCAGCGCTCAAGTGCCTGATTGACACGGCGATGACTGAGCAATTGAGAGCCCGGAAATATATGTTTTTGAATAAAATCAGTATTCTGACGCAATAAATCGTAGCGAGAATCAGGACACGTGATCATCTGCAAAGCAAGCAAGCCATCTTTTTTAAGAAGCGAATTACACTGTTTAAAAAATACATCAAGATATTCGTCACCGACTGCTTCGATCATTTCAATAGAAACAATTTTGTCGAATTGACCGCCGATTTGTCTGTAGTCTTGCAAACGCAAATCAACTTTATGACTTAGGCCACAAGCCGCTAGCCTTTTTTGAGCAAAATCAAATTGTTCCTGTGAAATAGTAACAGCGGTTATGGAACAGCCGTAATTTCTCGCCGCATACTCGGCGAAACCGCCCCAGCCGCAGCCGATTTCGAGCACAGTGTCGCTAGAGCTAAGTTTGAGTTTGCTACAGAGATTTTCATATTTCGCCTGTTGTGCTGCAGCTAAATCAGAATTCCAATTTTTAAAATAGGCGCTGGAATAAGTCATTGATTGATCAAGAAATAGCTTGAACAAGTCATTACTCAAATCATAGTGGTAAGAGATATTGCGGCGGCTATTACTCTCGTGATTTCTCCGCCCGTAGTGCAAAACTTGATTGACCGCACCAAGCAAATTAAAAGAACGCCAGCCGTTATTGCCTTCAAGAATTTGGCAATTGTTGACATTAAGAAGGGCCCAGGCAATCACACCGGCCACATCACTGCTGGCCCAGTCGCCGTCCATGAATGACTCCGACAACCCTACGTGACCGAAAACTACCAGGCGACTGAAAAATTTTTCGTTAACAACTTTGATGTCGGCACTGATTAATAAAGTTGCAGCGTCACTTGGCTGGGCACCAAAATAAAGTGCTTCTCCTTCGGGCAAAGTTAAAGTGAGCCGACCCAACTTCATAGCTGCTAAAGCAGAAATTACGACTTTGCGACAAGTGCTTTGCCAAACTGTGAGCCCATGGCGCTGTGCTGGTGAGACGGAGGAGCTCTGCGAAGCTGCTTTAAACTCTACTTTCGACTTCGACATGTTTGTGTTCCTTTTCACTGCGATTTAGCACATCAATTTGCATCTGGGGAGAATCTGAATCTAGTTTCGCGAAGAATGGAACCTGCTTCAGCCAGAGCATCAGGGCATGCAGGTGAATCGCTGTAATAACTTTTAAGGTGAGCAAGGGATATTGCAAAAATAAAGACAGATTTAAATTGGCAATCGGTGCACTCTGGCCTTTGACATTAGTCACTAGAAGCGTTTCATTACCCTCGTTTAGCGTGTTTACCGATAGATTGATCTCACCTTGCGGCAAGGCCAAAATGAATTGAAAGTAGTCTGCCACTCGAGAAAATGGTGAAACATAAAAATGTTTAGCCACCAGCAAATTAAAAATGTTTTCTGAACTCAGTGAGTCGCCGCCCAGCAAATACATTTTCATTTCGCCAAAAGTGTTGCCTACTTCAGCAACAGCAGCCAGTGGAGAGTGCTGCTTGTCGAAAACGAAATAAAAAGAGACAGGGTTAAAAACATAACCCAAAATGCGCGGATAAGTCAGCAGAAAAATGCTGCCGTCGAACTCGCTCGTAGGAGCCGAGATAACCTGCTGTGCAAGTAAGTAATGCAGCATTCTGTCTTTTAGAGGTGCATCTGAATTGGCAAGCAAATGATCCGAATCGTAAAAGCTAAAAAGGTTAAACCGATTGCGGCTGAACAGAGGCAGTGCCGCAGCCAAAAGATCAATCTCATCAAGGTTTAAATAAAGCATAAAAACTCTGTGCCTGAAAGCATAACTGGCCGGCAATCGGCGTTGATGCATGATCTGGCAGCGATAGACTTTGGAAGTAAAATTGTGGCCGCATTTGCCGAAAGTGCTTTTAATGGACGTCTTTAAACTCATAAAGCAGCCACCGCACTTTTTTGCAAAATCACTTTTGCCAGATCAATGGCCGAAGTCAATGCATCTTCGTGAAAACCATAACGGAAATAGCTGCCGCAAAAATAAACTGACTGATCATCACTAATTTTGTTTAGTAGAGGCAAATGCTCTTGGGCCGCAGATGTAGCTAAGTCAAACAGCGGATGAGTATATTCGAGAGTGCGCACAATTTTGCTGGGGTCAATGAGAGATTTGCTATTTAACGAGACGAAGTAATCTTTGTCAGCCTGAAGCCCCTGCAAATTGTTCATCCAATAATGAGTTGTACTAGAAGCGCCAGGAGTGGCCGTCGTGCTGGAGGAGCCAAAAAAGCTCAATTCGTCACTTTCACCCACACGGTAGTTCCAGGAGGCCCATGCTAGTTTTTCACGGGGCATTACCGAGCGGTCAGTATGCACTGTGACCTCGTTGTTTTGATATTCAAAAACAGAAAGCAGATCCCGCTCCAGTCCAGTTGGCTCCGCCAGGAGCGCCAAAGCTTGATCTGCATGGCACGCCAGAATAACCTTGTCGAAATCATGGGAAATTCCGGCAGAGGTAACGCGGCCTCCTCTTGAAGTACGCTCAACCTCAGTAGCAGCCGAATAAATGGAAACACTTTTTAGACTGCGGCGCAGAGCGTTGACATAGTTACGAGCGCCACCATCCACGGTGTACCACTGAAAATGGGTATCAAGGCCAAGAAAACCATGATTATCAAAAAAACGAATCAGAGTACTCATGGGGAAATTTAGCATTTTATCTGGAGGCGTTGACCAAACTGCACCTCCCATTGGAATGAGATACCAGTTTAGGAAATCAACTCCTAGCTTGAAATGAGCCACATAGTCTTGCACGGACATGTCACTCACACCTGGCGAAACAAGACTCAGCACTGCATTTTTATTGAACCAGTTGAGTTTTAACAGCATGTGCCAAAATCGAAAATTGAGTATATTTTTGCGTTGAGCAAAAATGCGATTCAGGCCGGCACCATTCCAGGCAATGGCCTGAGGCAAGTATTGCACTGAAAATGACATGTCTGTAGCCTTCACAGGCACTTTCAATTCAGCCAGCAAAGCAGTTAAATTAGGATAAGTACGCTGGTTATAAACCATGAAGCCAGTGTCAAAAGAAACACATTCTGATTCACTTTGCACATCAATGGTATTGGTGTGGCCGCCAAGATAATCGTTGCTTTCAAAAATTGTCAGATCATAGTGATCTTTGAGCTTATATGCACAGCCTAAACCAGCGATTCCAGCTCCAATAATGGCAAGCTTTTTCATCGCCCTGCACCACTCGCAATTTTCACCGCCGTACCGTACGCTTCCTCGGGCACTGGGCGCAAATCCCAGACAATGCCAACTTTTTCCATGAGTTTTAAAAGATAATAGGTGACATCAATTTCCCACCAGTAAAAGCCCTGACGCACCGCGCCAGGAAAGCGATGATGGTTGTTGTGCCAGCCTTCTCCCAAAGTAATCAGGGCCAGGGCGAAATTATTTTTACTATGGTCGTCAGTGTCATAGCGCTCGCTGCCAAACATATGGGTGAGCGAATTGATGGTGGCCGTGCCATGAAAAAGCAAAACTGTGCTGACAAAAAATCCCCAGACGAGTAACTGCAGGGAGTTGGTATGCAACTGTGGAAAATACTGCTCTAAAATGAAACCACTCAGCAGCAAACTCACGCCGAGCAGTGTTGGCACAATCCAGTCAAAGCGATTGAGCAACACCAGTTCTGGAAATTTGGTCAGATCGGCGATACTATCATAATCAGTAGGCATATTGGCATCAGCTGTAATCCAGGCAATATGAGACCAGATAAATCCACTTACTGTTGGTGAATGCAAATCACCGACTTTGTCTGAAAGGCGGTGATGATTGCGGTGGTGGGCAGCCCACCATAGCGGCCCGCGCTGTGCAGACGAGCTGGCCATCACAGCGAATATAAATTGTGCGACACGGCTGGTTTTATAACTGCGATGAGCAAAATAACGGTGATAAAATGCCGTAACTGCGAACATTCTCGTCCAGTAAAGAATCACAGCAACTAACAAGGCGAAAGGCGAAAAGCCGACCAATAGGGCTCCAAGGGCACCAATGTGTAGAAAGAGGAAGGGAAGCCATCTGCTGGCTCGCGATACTTTCGGCAGGGCTCTGACCTGGGCGCTCCCATCCACGAAGTAGTCTGAGTCTAACCAGCGCCAGATTCCACTCAGGTCTGGCTTCTCTCGGTTTAATTCGCGCGTATAAAGTTTATTCGCCATCAGCTCAGCATGGCAGCAAAAAGGCCCTTTTTCCCCACTAATTTAGATTATATAATGTTGATAACTGACACCTAGACCGTGCAGCAGTACATCATCACCAATGAGAGTGGTCGCCACAATTTTCCAGTTGACCGTACTTTCGATTAGTCGTTTTTGCACAGACGAAACAACCCTCGATGCTTTTTCATCAACCAGCATTTTTGGTGCCACGATCCAGTAAAGCTCATCCACAAAATTGAGATCGATTAGTGAACCGGCGAGCTTTCCGCCACCTTCACAAAGAATTTTCTGCGCCCCCAGATTGAGCAAGTGTTCTAAGCAAAAGCGCAAATTAATGAACCCGTCTGAGTCTTGTGGTGCCGCCACCAGTTTGCAATTTTGGGGGTAAAGACCTTGCTTAGCCATCTCACGGCCAAGAGTAAAAACAATCACTTTACCCTCAGGAGCAAAAATCTTTGCCGAAGGACTGATTTGGCATTTAGCGTCAATCACCGCACGCAGAGGATTGCGGCATGGGCGAGCGGCAGTACTCACTTCGCGAACATCAAGGGCTGGATTATCAAGGAGTGCCGTATTGGCACCAACAAGTACACAATCAAAGCTGTCACGCAAATTCATGACAAAGGTTCTCGCCGCCACCCCGCTAACATAGCGACTGCGGCCATCGCGGTCGGCAATGCTACCGTCTAATGTCATTGCCATCTTCAAAGCCACCCAGGGCATTTTCTCTTCCTGTGCCTTAAAAAAGCCGCGATTGAGATAGAGCGATTGCGGAGCCAAAACGCCGCAGACTACATCAATTCCAGCGGCCCTAAGCTCGGCTATGCCGCCGCCTGCTACTTTGATATTCGAATCTTCAGTGCCTATTACTACTCGAGCAATTCCACTTTCAATCACTCTTTTTGAACACGGGGGAGTACGGCCCGTGTGGCAACAGGGTTCTAGATTGACGTATAGCGTGCCGCCGACGCCGGCGCTGCCTGCTTGATTTAAGGCATTGACTTCGGCATGAGGCTGGCCTGCCTGATGATGATAGCCTTCTCCTACCACATCACCATTTTGGTTTAAAACCACAGCACCGACTACAGGGTTGGGGGCGGTGCGTCCTTCTGCTTGCCTGGCCAGTTCGAGGCAGCGGCGCATATAACGCTCGTCGAGCGAGTCTGAATCTATGTATGAATTCGAACTATCCAAAAAACACTTCAGCGACACCATAAAGCTCCATATCGAGAGTCTTTAAAGTGCCTGTAGCCTCCTCAATGGCAACATCAGTTAACTTGCTGCCCGCTAGTGAGACCATTCGCCCAAATTTTTTCTCGTTAACCAGCTGGGCCGCTTTGACGCCAAAGCGCGTTGCTAGAACACGATCAAAGGCTGTCGGTGAGCCGCCTCTTTGAATATGGCCGAGGATGGTGGCACGAGTTTCAAATCCGGTTTGACTTTCAATTAATTTGGCCAGACGATCGCCAATGCCACCGAGGCGCTTATGCCCGAATGCATCCACTTGCTCGGCCGCTTCACCGGCTTCTACGCCGTCACCCTCACCTTCAGAAAACTTTGCCCCTTCAGCCACTACCACAATAGAATAGTCGCGGCCGCGCGAGTGCCTTGTCTTAATCGCCTGCACCACTTTTTGTGCTTCGATTGGTCTTTCTGGCACCAGAATAAAATCGGCACCGCCTGCGATACCGCCATAACAGGCCAACCAACCAGCGTCGCGTCCCATCACTTCGCAGACATGCACACGGTTGTGGGCTTCAGCAGTAGTATGCAAGCGATCTAGCGCTTCGGCGACGATATTGACGGCAGTATCGAAACCAAAAGTAAAATCAGTAGCGTTTAAATCGTTGTCGATGGTTTTTGGCACACAAACGACATTGAGATTATGTTCTTTATAGAGTCGATTGGCCACGCCACAAGTATCATCACCGCCTACAGCAATCAGGGCGTCAAGCCTGTTTTTCTGCATGTTGTCTAAAATTCTTTCCGGACCACGGTCAACTTTAAATGGGTTAGTGCGCGATGTGCGCAAAATCGTTCCGCCTCTGTGAATTAAGCCACCTGTAGATTGCATAGTCAATGGCATGACCATATTTTCGAGGGGGCCGCGCCAGCCCTCAAGAAAGCCAATTACTTCAGAGCTATATTCTTTGACGCTAGTGCGAACCACCGCTCGAATTACAGCGTTGAGACCAGGGCAATCGCCGCCGCCTGTGAGAATTCCTATGCGCATTTCGCCACCTTTGTCGCAGCCAACTTAACCGCCGCCACATGCCAAGCAGACACTGTGGGCGCCGGGCAATCAGTATACTGAC
>CASBPX010000003.1 GCA_949127735.1 Candidatus Obscuribacterales bacterium
AGTTTGGTCTGCTACCGCCGGCTGGGTAATAGGAGCAGTGTGAGCTGAGAGGTTCAAGCCCTGTTCTGGGAGAGGGTGCGGGGGTAGTTCCCGCGCCCCACTCAACTTTAAGTTGTATTTTTTAACAACCTATGGGTTGTATTTTTTCTTAGGCAGTGAGTTGGGGATACCATGTCAGTGTTTAACCTTGAACACCACATGAGGTGGCAGCTGAAAGTGCGACGTCTTAACGAGCCGATTTATCGCATTTAACTGCCAAGTTACCGCGAAAAATAACATTGGATATCTGGTTAGAGGATATATCCAGCAGAAGCCTCATCTAATCATTCTTGCAGATGTGCCGAAAGTTAGGTCGAAGCCTGAAATCAAAGCGGATGCTGGCTTGGTGTCTATTACTGTAAATATTTTCAACTGCCAATAAGTGCCTGTGCCGGGCTCAGTGAAACAATTTTCACACCTCGACAGTGCCTTTCTGATACCTTGAATAGTAGTAAGACCCTGTATGGAGCCATTTAGTGACCGCGCCGCTGAAAATCGCATTGATGATTTTTGTGCTCGCACTATGTCAGCAGGCGGTATTTGCAGCAGTCAAACTACCCGGCGTCTTTTCCGATCACATGGTAATTCAGCGGGATGTGCCTATCAAAGTCTGGGGCACAGCTAAACCAGCCGAAAAAATTACCGTTTCATTCGCAAGCCAGAGTGTTAATTGCGTCGCTAATAAGCACGGAAACTGGAATGCGATCTTAGAAGAAATTCAAACCGGCCATACCGGCGAGCTAAAGATTCAAGGCGAGAACACTGTGGTTGTCAAAGACGTGGTTGCCGGTGATGTATTCCTTTGCGCGGGCCAGACCGAGTTTATGCCAGCTCTCAAACAGCTGCCTGCTAGCGCTGCTAAAGATCAACCAAACAGCAAATTGCGAATATTTGTGGTGCCTAAACGTGCGTCCGCAAGTCCCCTCGGGACCCTGGCCGGGAATTGGATATCTAGCGACAAATTGGTGCCACCAGATTGCTCAGCACTGAGCTACAGGCTCGGTCGCGATTTGCAATATAATTTGAAAGTGCCGGTTGGTGTAATCGACTGCACTTTTGATGATACTCCCATTGCTGCCTGGATCTCTAAAGATCGCTTGATGCAAGTAGATTCTTTCAAGGCGGTTTTGACAAACATCGCTGCCGACACTACAGGTGGTAGCGGAAAGTCTCAACCAACTAGTGTTTACAATGGCATGATTGCCCCACTGATTGGTTATGGTGTCAAAACTGTTTGTTGGTATCAAGGATTTTCAGATCTTGGCTTTGCCAGCAGCTATCGTAAATTATTGCCTATTTTAATTCGCGATTGGCGCGGCCGTTGGGCTCAAGAGCCGGAGCTGCCTTTCGTATTTGTGCAGCTGCCCAGTAGCGCTTTCCACCCCGTAAAAGCGCCGCCCAACTGGTGGGCGGAAATACGTGACGCTCAGGCGTCAGCGCTGGCATTGGGTTCGACGACTATGGTCGTCACTAATGATTTTGTCGACGATAGTCAACTACAGGCTAAAACTGGCCTACCGAGCCGTTTAGCCGCGGCAATTCGTCATTGCCTTTATGAAGATAAGCTGGCCCCGGTTGGACCATCGTTCGAATCGTATGGCAATGAATCTTCTAAAATTGTGCTGCGCTTTAAGCATGCTGATAAAGGACTTGTCTTGAACAATTCTAAAGACAATGTCAGCGGTTTTGAAATCGTTGACATTAAAGGTCGCGTTTTTCCTGCCGAAGCCAAAGTTGTTGAATCACACGTTGTTGTTTGGAGTGCACAGGTAGTTAATCCGATAGAAGTGCGCTATGACTGGAAAGACGCGGCCCATGCCACTCTCTTCAATGGAGAGCACCTGCCGGCCGCGCCTTTCAAAATCAGTATCAGACTTTAATCAGCAATTAGTGCTTGCGATTTCTGTATGCCCGACCTTCATCCTGGATCCAGACATTAAGTAATTGTGCCAGTTGACTTGTAAATTGACCCTCTTCCAAAAGCAAATGTTCGCCACCGCCAACTATCCAGAGAAGCTTATCTTGAGTAGATAGAGCGTTGAATAATTCAACTGTGCCTTCCGGTTTAACGAGTTTGTCTTTAAATCCGGCCATCATCAAAACTGGTTGTCTTTCAATTAAATGGGCACTGTCGTAATTGCCCTTCATGAAGGTATCGAACTGCTTCAATTCTTTTGGTGTTAGTTCGAGCCGATTGAGCGAATTGGTTGCCATTTCTTTGCGAAGGCGCTCGTTATCAGTTATTTTGTCGATAATTTCTGGATTCATTTTTTTGTCTGGATCTTCCAAATAGTGAGCACCGACCACAATGGTGCCGCCCATTTTAAAGAATCGATCGCTTGATGGCACTGACGATACCAGGCCGTCAACGAGTTCTGGGTGCCGGGCTGTGGTGGCCATAGCAATAGCACCACCCATAGATTCGCCCACCATAAAGATTGGCACTCCCGGATAGGCCTTGCGCAACGATTTAAGGGCTTGTTCAATGTCGTCTAAACAAGCTTCAAAGTTGACGGTATCCTGGCCTTTGCGTTTGGCCCATTGTCCAAAACCGCGCACGTCTACTGCATAAACTGCAAATCCGTGACCGGCCATTGAGCGGCCAAATTCGCCGTAAGAGGCGCTGCTAAAACCAAGACCGTGAACACAAAGCAGAACTTCTTTTGGCTGGCTCAGAGGCAACCAGGCACGATAAGGAACTGTAATTTTTTTGGCCCAGGCGGGAAGTTTTTTGGTAGTGGTAGTGGTAGTCGTTGTTACTGTTTTAGTCACTTTTTTTACTTGCGCCTGAGCGGTCACAGAGACGGTACTCAGCGTCAACAGTGAGAGTAAGAATGCCGCCGCAGATTTGTGTGACATAGATGGAAGATCCTTTAGAATTTGCTATGTTGTGACTTGGAATTGTGATTTGGAAACGTGATTTGAAAAGTATCAGTACTATTGCACATACTTAGTTCAACTCGCAGGTCATTTAAATTTTTGACTGAAAATTTAGCCAATATTGAGCCTACAACCATTACAGATGCGGCTTTAAGCTATCTGGTCTTTACATTGCTTGAGTCTCACGGATTTTCTCAATTCGAAAATAGATTTGTCAAGCATGCTGACGAAACCGATCTGCTGACAACTCTGCGGAAGTCTTGCAGCAGCAGTATGCACCGCCTTAATCTAGCGGTGGCTTGCCCTGGCTGCTTAAATTAGCCGCCCTCGACTGCATTCGCTCAGCGATTGAGGCTGGCGAAATTAATCCGAAGCATCATCCGCTGGGCTCGGAAGGCTATGCCTTTTTGTTATGACAAATTTGCACATTGATTTCTGCTAGAACCATATGCGGTGTTATGACCGCCATGCAATTTTCTGCATCAGGTAATTTGCAATATTCTCGATTGAATTTTAAATTGACATTCAAATTGGCGGCGGCGGCGTAGTCAGGTTTCAAAATTTTGACCGGTTGGCATTTTGATGAACAGGCGGTTCCTTCGAAAACCTTAACATTGGCGGCGCTGCGGTGATGTATATTGCGCGGATGCACAAATGCGCAGGTAGGCACGCCTTGTTGCACGGCAATGTGCATGAGACCGGTATCGACCGAAACCACTGCTAGACAGTTGCTGATTAGGTCGATGGCATCGTCTATGGTGGCAGTGGGCAACCATTCTAAACCGGCGGCAATTAACGCCTCCAGTGCCATGGAGTGATTTTTTTCGCCAAGCACAGCAATCTTATGGCCATCTGCTTGCAAAGCTGATGCTAGAGAAAGCCAATTGGCTGTCGGCCAATGTTTATAAAATCCGTCACTAGCCGGCACAAATAATATTGTGTTTTGCAGGGCCGGCATATGCTCAAATTGAAGCTTTGCCAGGTTTCGATAGTCTGCAACAATGCCAAAATCTATGGCTATTTTTTCAATGATTTTTTCGATGCGTGGCAATCCAAAAAAATCTTCAAATTCAGCAGAGGCCCAATTATGGTCAGTTTGCAGAGGATGAGCGCGCAAATTGATCAAGCGATCATCACTGCTGAGGCACAAATCGGCTTCGGCAATTTCACCCTTAATGCCGACAATACGATTGCTTAAGCCAATCTGTCTGAAGGAACGGGCGACCAGATAAACATCTTCACCTGCCTCAATAAGAGCCTGAAAGACAGGCAGAGAAATGAATAGATCTCCCATGCCGACATCAATTGGCGCGACAAATGTGGACAAGAAAAACCACCGTTTTGTTAAACAGTAGCAGCATACCCCATTACCGACTGTAAGTGAGTATTGACACGTAGCTTGAGTTCAGCTTGCACCACTGGTGTGATGGCAAAGTCTGAGGCGCCGGCGTCAAAGATGTTATGTCTGGTCACGGCTGTTAGCGTTTCAGTCAACATTATTACCGGCAATTTTTGCCAGCGCGAGTTGCAGCGAATCATACGGCACATATCCATGCCGCTGAGACCCGGCATTGCCATTTGCAAAAGCACCACGTCAGGTTGGAAATCATCCATCACCGAAAAGGCTTCCATGGCACCACCAAGAGTGCGCACGATAATGTTTTCAGCTTCAAGTACTGAAGTAATCGCGGTGGTATTTTCAAGAGAATACTCCACAATCAGCACTCGGGGGGCGGTTAATCTCCCGCTGGGGGTTGCCTCCTGCAAAACCGTCTCAACCGTTGAAGGAATGATTGTGGCTATTTCTTCAGCGACAAAATAATTGCAGCTGTCAATATCTACTGAGTTTACCGTGCTATCTACAGATATATTTGCCGTGAGTTCTTGCAAAAGTTCTGTCGAATTATAAATTTTTTTTTGCTGTCCTCCTTCAAGCTCGTTGCGAGTCCAGCTTGACGCCTGATCTACGATCAGGCTGATGGATTGCCATTTTTCATTATTGTCAGTCAACTCTTCGCTAATTAAATCGTTAATCAGGCATTCTAATTGGGCACCGAATTTACTCAGTTCTGCAAAACCAAGTGAACCTGCCGTGCCTCGAATCTGGTGCGCTCGATTAGAGGCGATCGCCAGCAGGTTGGCGTCTTTTTGGGCAGCCGCCATGATCATTTCAAGTCTCAATTGATCAAGAAAGTCAGGCAGTTCTGAGAGATAGAGGGCGGCCAATTCAGCGATGGCATCATCAGTTTCTTGTAGTGCCGAATCAGCACAAATATTTTTTTCAATGATGGCCAGCCTTTGCTCTTCGTCGGCAATTTGCTGCTCGTCAGGCAGGTTAGGCAAAAGTTCGGCAATGAGCTGTATAAAGCTGTCTTGCTGAATTGGTTTTTTGATAATCAAATCGACTTGGTAGACATTGCGCATTGAAGCAAATGTTTTTTGATCTATGCCTGAGCCTGAGCAAAAAACAATGGGAAGTTTGTACCCTTGCTCGCGCAAACTTTTAATAAAGGTAGCACCATCAACCCCCGGCATACGATAGTCAATTATTGCCAGGTCGGGGCCCTGTGCCAGTGCCGAAATGGCGTCAGCAACGGTGCGTGCTTCCAATACTCGATAGCCTAATGGAGTTAATAGACCTACAACCAGCGACCGAAAGAATGCGTCATCATCGACCACAAGAATTGTTTGTTGCGCCTTGTACATTATTTCTATAACCTGTGTTGCTAATTGGCCTAGTATCATCTTGACCACTAGGCTCTGACCGCGCTATCCACCAGGTGGGCGACATTTGCCAATGTCTCTCACCCGGTCACACTCGTATGGGGGATGGCGTATTAAACCAGACCGCTGCGCAGGGCTTTAACTGCAGCCTGGGTGCGATCGGAGACTGCCAACTTTTCCATCAGGTGACGCATATGGGTCTTAACTGTTTCGGTACTTAGCACGAGCCTATGAGCGATTTCAATATTTGAGAGGCCTTCAACCACCAGTGTGAGCACTTCCAGCTCGCGTTCAGAAAGTGAACAATCATTGGTGGGCGCAGGTATTGCCGGTTTTTGATCAACAAAAGCGCGAATAACGCGTTTGGCAATACTTGGATCGAGCCAGATGCCTCCAATATTAATTGCACGGATAGCATTAACCAATTGGCTGGCGTCGGCCCCTTTTAAACAATAGCCGTCACAATTTGCCGCTAGAGCAGCTAGAACAGCTTCGTCGTTGCTATGCGAAGTGACCATAATCACTCGAATAGCCGAAGACGCGGCTTTAATGGCTATGGCGGCGTCAATGCCGCTGATACCAGGCAAATCGATATCCATTAAAACTACGTCTGGTTTCTCACGCAAAGCGATTGAGATTGCTGCCTTGCCGTCGTCAGCTTCGGCAATCACCGAAATGTCATCTACTTCAGATAGGGCAAACCGTAAGCCCAGACGTGTTACATGGTGGTCTTCAGCCAGCATCACTTTGATTGCAGCATTTTTCGCGTTTTGATTTTGCTGCTCGGCCTCGGGCATTTAATTGCTTCCATTAGAGGATGGCGACTTTTGTCGAGTCCCCTATATTCTACTGACTAATCACCCCATGGTGCTGGTTTTAATCACAACGGGGGATAGCCGGCCAGCAAAGCTCAGTCTATGTTGGAAATGACGGCAATGAAATGCAGTCGGGGGGATTCGGAATCAGGGGGATTAAACTAGATGTCACTAGACTTGAAAAAGTTGCGCACAAGAGATAGCAATCTGCCGAAAAGTTCGTTGTTCTGGGAGCGTTTAAAGTTTAGCTTGTTAAACAAGCTCGCTTCAGAAGCAGACTTTGGAAAAGTTGAAACTGTAGTTATCACACCAGCCGGCACTGCCGGCAGTGACGCTCGAGCTGTGGCTGTTAAGGCTGAAAAGTCTATGGGCCAAGCGCGTGTGACCAATACTAGACTGGTAGCTTTAAAGACTTATTTGGATGAGCCCGCTTGAGTACCTTTTTTTGCGCGTGATTCCATTTTTGTTGCTTCGTCAGTCAGTCCGGTCTTGCGTAAAAGCACCGCATAAGCTTTTAAGCATTCCGCCAGAGCTGCCGGATTGCTTTTGGCATTAGCTTCGCGAATCGCTAGAGCTTGTTTGTATTCTGACTGCGCTTTTTTATATTTGCCCAGTCTAGTTTGCAAGTCGGCCAGGCCCTCAAGGGCGGTGGCAACCTTGGGGTCGCCGGGGCCTGCTGAACTTTCTCTGGCAGTCACCAGTTTTTCATAGACAGGAACGGCCATTTCTAATTTGTTGTTAGCTACAAATGCAGCTGCTAAATTTTCTAGTGACTTTGCTGTTTTAGGATGATTGGATCCGAGCGCTTTTTGTCTGATGTCGAGCACTCGTGTATAGATTGGCACTGCCTCTGCATTCTTGCCGGTTTTTCGATAAACGTCTGCCAGGCTGTTCAAAGTGTCGGCTAAATCAGGTGTGTCGGTGGCAACTTTTTCTCTAATTTTCATCGCTCTGATCAGGAGTGGTTCTGCTTCGCTGTAGCGTTTATTGTGGCGATAGAGATCGCCTAAACCATGCAAGGCCGAAGCGTCTTGAATTGCATCGGCACCATAAGATTTTTCATAAATGGCCAGGGCTTCCTTGTAATTTTTTTCCGACTGGACCATATTATTTTTCTTGTCGTAAAGCAAACCGAGATCAAGCAAAGTGGTGGCGTAGTTTCCGTAGCGATTGCCGCTTTTTTCAGCTTTGGCTTTAGCTGCGGTAAGCGTTTTTTCGGCCACGGCGTAATCACCGTCGTGCAATGCGGCAAGGCCGGTCTTGTGCAAGTCGTCCCAATTTTCGGCCAGAGCGGCTGGTGAGAGGCAGAGAAAGACGGTTAGTAAGAGCCAGAAATGCATTGTTTGTTATCTCGATCACTGAAGAGCTAGAATTATCGTCTATTGGCTCGGTTTTAAGTAAAATTGTTCGACCAAATTGACTTATTGGTCTGGGAGCTTAATGGAGCGTTATGACTGAACTGGTAAGAGACCTGCATCCAATGGTGGAAGCGGCTCTAAAGAGTTGCGGTATTGTTTACGAGGTCTTTGTCTGTGACCCAGATTTTGCCGATACCGCTCTATTTTGCCAGCAATATGGTTTTCTGCCTGAGCAATCTGCCAACGCCATAATTGCGGCCACAAAAGTTGAACCAATTAAATTTGCTTGCTGCATCGTGCTTGCCAATACTAAATTAGATGTCAACAGAAAGGTGTCGAAATTATTGGGCGCCAAAAAAGTCTCTTTTGCATCGGCCGAGCAAACCATGCAATTGACAGGAATGCAGATTGGTGGCGTCACACCTTTTGGTTTGCCGCAACTGCCGATTTATATAGATGCGAAGGTGATGGCAAGCTCGCATAAAGTAGTTTTAGGCGGTGGAAACCGGGTTAGCAAGGTAGTTTTGCAGGCTCAAGAACTATTGAAATTAGCAAACGTGGAAGTAATAGACGACTTGGCTATCTCAAAGTAGCTTGTCAGTTTATTACAAAACGAAAACTGTAGACAATTGATTTGGAACTTCTCGCACATGGCTCAGTCTCCATAACTGACTGAGTGAAAAATTAATTCACTGAGCAAGGTTTCCTGGTTTGAAAGCATTTATATGGAGATAGTCATCATGCGTCGCACGCAAGCATACATTTACACACTTCTGGCTGGCTGTTTAGCACTATCAGGCTCCCTTGCCGTTAATGCCGATACCACTCAAATTACAACTACCACCACGACTCGCAGCACCCTGCCAACATATGTTTTTGCTCCAAGCACTTCATATTTTGTTGTTGATCCAATCACCGGTGTCACTCAGGGCACTTACGATCTTACAAGTCATCTTGTCAACGGCCAAGCGTTGAAAAATGGCTGGGTAATTGTAGATAACAACACTCGTGCAATGGTAGCTACAGTAGATTCTTACGGCAATATCGTCGACGTTTCTTTAGCTCCTGCTGACCAAACTATGTTGGTCACTTTTGATTCACGCAGAAAAGATTTAGAATTGCAAATCGCCGAAGCGCAAGCAAAAGGCCGTCTGGCTGCTGCTCAAGCCGAAGCCCTTCGCCTGCAGCTGTCTGCTGTTCCTGTATATGATCCTTCCACCACCGTCACATACAGCCGCGCCATTCAATATGGTTCAGGTCTAAATGCTGTGTCGAGCCGCTTGATGCCACTTACAACGAAAACTTACAGCAGTGTGATTGCACCGCAATTTGTCACTATTGACGGCAAACTTACAGTTGCAGACGATATGACCTACAAGAGAATTCAACTAACTCGTCGTATCGAAGACGAATACGGATATGGCCGCATCACCAAAGAACAGATGGAAAGGTTCAAATCTGATTTGGACTCACTGTCTGCATTGAATGACATCAATAACCTGCAAGTCAGACTTGATAGTGCAATTGTAGTCAAATAGGCATTCCACGACTTTGAGGAAGCAATTATGAATCGAATAATCGTGATATGCACCATGCTGTTGTGCAGCTTGTTTTTAAACGCTTTTACCGGCGGTGTGATGGCGCAGACAACGCCTGAAATCGCTAAAGGAAATTGTGATTCGTGCGCAAACTTTTGCGCAAAGACTCTCAATTATTGCGTTAAGAAAAGGGGTAACTTCGGCAAGGCTTCTGTAACCAATGCTTTGAAAGATTGCATCACCGCTTGCAAATCAGCTTCAGAATTTATCGCCCGAAATTCTACTTATCAAAAGAAAGCCGCTGCTCTGGCAGTGGAAGCCTGCAATGAGTGTATTAAGGCTTGCGGAGGAACTGAAGTGAGCGCTGATGTCAACATGAAGGCTTGTGCTGATGAATGTCGAAAATGTGCAGGAAACCTGGAAAAAGTAGTTAAGGCTGAGTAATTAGCTCATAGTTCAACATGTCAATGGATGGATACTTAGTGGTGAAGAATTTTTTCTTCCGACTAATTTCCATCCATTTGTCGTTTAGGAATTATGAAAAACTCAAAAATAGCTTTGCTTGGTCTTTTTTCGATATTTTCACTTTCTGCGTGCGATAGCGACCAGCATATAAGTTGGACTCCGGACGGCAAACGCATGGCGGTATTAGGCTCGTCACTAAGAATTGGCGATGCCAATGGCGCACTATCCAAAAGTCTGATGCCTGGTGTCGATTCGTGTCAGTGGTTCGCCGACGGTCATCATGCTTTATTGAAGCGCCATCGATCAGAGAAAAATTGGACTGCTCTGGCGCCATTGCTAACACCATCTGAGCGCAAGCAAGCAATTTTAGTAGCGGAACGGCTGCGCACAGGCCACGGCACCATCAAAAGTTTTGAAAAGCAAAACCCAGATGCTGATAAAAGTGGCGGTGCAGCGTTAGTTTATATCAATACCAAATATGGTGCCAAGGCGCTCTCAGCCACTTTTCGCAATTGGCAAATACCTCTAAAAGATTCGATATTTTCTGGAGAAGAAATAACGACCCTTCAAATCGTAGACGTTGCCGGCGGCGACGATTTGAGTAATTGCAAACTGACGCCTGGCAAAGTCTTATTGGAAAGCCGCAAGACTGTTGATTCGGTCATACTT
This sequence comes from Candidatus Obscuribacterales bacterium, assembly GCA_949127735.1. GTDB lineage: Bacteria > Cyanobacteriota > Vampirovibrionia > Obscuribacterales > Obscuribacteraceae. The sequence continues at coordinate 10,489 of CASBPX010000003.1, forward strand.
TCGCCCGATGGTAAATTTGTTGCTTTTTCTAAAACAATTAATTCAAAACATGAAACAGTAATTTTATCGGTTAATAACGGACTAGTTAAAACCGTCAATGCTCGTGATGTCTACCCTGCTGCCTGGTCAAGTGACAGCCGGTCGTTAATGTTAGTGGAAACACCGGACCGCAAAACATTTCTGACTTTGGCAAACGAATCTTTACCGGCGTCAACTTTAAACAAGGTAACTGTCGCCGATACGACTGGAAAACTTTTGCCTGTGTTTCCAGTGGAAAAAGCGATTTGCAGCATTCCTTATGCAACCAATTTGCGCATGGCCACTCTGCCTGATGGCAAATTTTTGTTTGCGTCTTTAGTTCTTCGACTGCCGACCATCGATACTAACAAAACCAGCCAACAATCATTATTTAAGCTCGATGTGCTGACAAAAACATTGGAGACGATACCTCTAGAAAACAAAAGTCTTGCCGATTGCCTTGGTAGCTTTGTGCTCAATCAAGATGGCACAAGGGTGGCTCTCGTTACTTCTAAGAAAGCCATCTACGTGCTTGATTTGCAATCAGGCAAATCTGCCTTGATAGAAAAAGCTAACGAAGCTGGCTTAGCCTTCCAACCCAATTGGCGCAGCGCCACCGAGCTTTGTCATCCGTTGTATTGCAGCGCTTCTGAAAAACAAAGCAATGGCAATGATCACGATTATGCGGTGGCCTTAACTAAAGTGCCCTCTGATTTGTCTACGTCACCATCAGATGCTGTTCCGTTAAGTGCAAAGTGGCCAGCAAGTGAGATTGATTTTTTAAGGGTAAGTAAAGACAAATACTTGCCGACCAAAAAGCAGAAGTAAAATATCCAGCATGCGGCCATCTTTCTATTTTTCGATTTTGCTATTGGTCATGTTGTCTGTTGTACGTCCGGCACTTTCTGCCGAAAGTAATGCAGAAGAGCGCCTTTCTCTGGACGATGCACGCCAGTATATGCTCACTCTGATAAACAGAGATCGCGCTGCTCACGCATTAGCGCCTGTGGTTTTGGATCCGATCGCCTCTCAAGCCGGTCAAGTGCACACCGAAGATATGGTGCTCAACAATCACTCCGGGCATTATGATGTGAACGGAAAAAAGCCATGGCAACGTTATACCGAGGCTGGCGGTTCTGGTTATGTGGCAGAAAATGCTTTCTGGTCCTGGTTTACCGAAAATGACGATGGCAGGCCTGAGAGTGATACTGCAGAAAAAGTCTTTGCACTACCGGCGGTGCAAAGCTTTAATAAAGGCGCGATTGAAGAAGCTGAATCTTCTTATTATAATGAGGTGCCTCCTAATGATGGCCACCGTCTCAATATTCTTGACCCGGCGCATACTGGCGTTGGCATTGCCTTTACCATGGGCAGCGATGGGAGCAGATTTCGCTTTGCCAATACTCAAGAATTTACCGACAATTATGGTCGCTATACCAATTTGCCGACCGATTTAAATCGGCCATTTTATGTAGGGGGAGTGCTTGCTGCCGGCTGGGCAGTGCAATGTATTTCTATTTTGTGGGAGCGCGCACCTGAGCCAATAGCGCCTGAAGCGATTGAAAAAATGGTTTCGTACAAGCACCCCGGCAAATCGCTCGGCGATTACTTCGCGGTGGCGTGGTCTAAACAGCCTATTGAGGTCAGGACGGTCAACGGGAACCAGCAGCAATTTCGTGTACTGATCACGCCCCAGAAAAACTGGAAGCCTGGTCTCTACTATGTGGATGTTCGCGCCCAGCCTAATGGTCAAAAGCCAGTATTAATTTCGCGCAGAACTATAAGTTCTTATTAGGGCGCCAGACGTGCTTTAGGTCGGGTAACGGAAATCAGATTGATATCA
>CASBPX010000004.1 GCA_949127735.1 Candidatus Obscuribacterales bacterium
GAGCTGGGCCACTGCCCGGCGCACCGCTGCCAAAAGTTTGACCGAAAAGACTATCGAAGAAATCAGAAAAGGCGCTATTGCCGCGCAGATCACCAAAATTACCAAATTCAAAGCCGAAGCCACCGTCATTGGCACCACTGGGCTGGGGCGGCGGTCTGAAATTATCGCCGGCTTTCCAGTCGGCACCTAGAGTGTCGTAGCGCTTGCGTTTATCTGGATCTTTTAAAACTTCGTAAGCTTCAATCAGTTCTTTAAATTTTTCTTCGGCCGTAGGATCATTTTTGTTAGCGTCAGGATGAGTTTTTCGCGCCAATTTACGATAGGCGGCCTTGATATCAGCTGCGCTCGCTTTTCTATCAACGCCTAAAATGTCGTAATAGTCCTTGAACTTGACCAAGAGTTTTCTCTAAACCGAAATAATTGGGTAGCTATGACACACTATTATAGCGATCAAGGCTGCTAAATCTCGCGACCGGCTGTCCATAGAAATTGCCTCTGAGTGTTCTACCGCTCTGTGTGCAACGGTACGCACGGTGGCAGGCACGCCTATCAGTGGAACACCGCCGATCCACGGCACCAGTCCCAGGCTGATGAAGGGCCCGACGTTAAAGGTTGTGCGAATAGTGTATTCGTAGATTTTGTTGTTAGGGTCATATGCACCAGTCTTGGGTGTATTGGGGCCATACTCAACGATAGTTTTTGTGTTGACATCGGTCTCTGTAATAAAAACATTGACTCCGCAGCCGTTGAGGCCGCCCACCGGCGCGAGTCTGGCAAACTGTCCCATGCCAGAAGCTGTGACGGCGTTCGCTTTTGCCTGCACCTTGGTGAGGGCGTCAGGGTACGAACCGGCGTTGGCAGCGTCCACCGCGCACTGTGTGCCTAGCAAAGCCACGTTGGCATAGCCCATGCCGAAACTGAGAAGGTTTATAAGGGGCAAAGCGATGATGAAGAGAAAAATGAAAAGGGCCGGTACAAATTCGGCCAGTCCCATGCCTCGCTTCCGTCTTGATAATAGTCTGCGCCGAAGCATCGAACACCTCCTAACTTTAATCTGAAATTAAAGGCCCCCATTCTCTCTACCCCAAAATCACCATTTTCAAGCGGCGGCGAGCTGGACAGCTCAACAGTAAAATTGACATCACCCCTGGTGGCGTGGCAAAAACTACAGTGTGAACAAGGTTTGGCTTTGTCTTAGCGGGGAATAAATTAAGTGAGATCCAGAAACTTTCTCTGACGGTGGTAAGTAGCCTGTGTTTATGACTTTGGCGGCTGGACGGGCGCGTGGCGGCAAAAGACGGCGAGGACAATCGCTAGTAGAGCTCTGTTGCGGCATCATGGTTTTAGTGCCTATTGTATTGGTACTGTTTGATTTGACTGTGATTGTGCTTGGTGTTCAGCTCAATGACTCCACCTGTCGTGAAGCGGCCCGGGTAGCTTCACTTGGAGATCCGACCACCTGTACTGTCAGGGCCCAGGCTGTCATTAACCGTGCCAATACAAGCGGCAGTTCAATGCTCAGCAACTTTGTTCTGGTGCAATGCAACAGCACAGTTTCTGCTGGCGACATTACCGCCATGCAACCATACGGCGGCCCAATTAGCGGAACTGTATCGGTGATTACCGAAGTCGATATCAGGCCTTTTGTGGTGCATATCGTCTATCAGGGCACTAGTCCACTGAAATTCAGATCGTCCCAGTCCTATCCGTTTACCTATGTCGTTCCAAATACGGCTAGTTAGTCAGGGCGCCAAAAGTACCAATTACAAATTACAGAGTGAAATTTCAAAATACAAAAAACAAAAAGGGTAACGCTTAGCATTACCCTTTTTAATTGATTTGGTTTTGAATGAATGTCTAAATTCAGGCTTTGATAGCTGCTGGAGCTTTAGCCAGATCTTGCAAAGCGCTGATGTCCATTCTGATGCTTGGGCCCATGGTGGTGCTCAAGTAAACAGTTTTCATGTAAGCGCCCTTAACTGATGGCGGTTTGATTTTTTGAATTTGATCAACCACTGCAGCCAGGTTTTGCAACAAGCGGCTGTCATCAAACGAAAGTTTGCCGATTGCCATTTGCACAACGCCGCCGTCTTTTTCAGCACGGAAAGAAACTTTACCGGCTTTGAGATCCTTAACAGTCTTGCCGACATCAAAAGTCACTGTGCCGTCTTTGGGGTTAGGCATCAGACCTTTAGGTCCAAGGATTTTACCCATTTTAGAAAGCATGGCCATGGCATCTGGAGTGGCTACTAGTTTGTCAAAATCAAGCATGCCTTCGCCAATTTGAGCAACCAGTTCATCAGATCCGACAATGTCGGCGCCGGCGTCTTTCGCTTCTTGCACTTTTTCGCCTTTGGCGACTACTGCAACGCGAACTGTTTTACCGGTACCACCAGGCAATTGCACTGTGCTGCGAATTTGCTGGTCATTCAGCTTAGGATTAACTCCCAGTCTGAAGTGCACTTCAACTGTAGGATCGAACTTCACTGACTTTTCAGCTTTCAACAACTTGAGCGCTTCTTCTGCTGTGTGGGCAGTATTGTGCTCTGTGTAGAATTTGCCTAAAGTCTCTTGTCTTTTTGTTAGCGTAGCCATTTGCGAATTTTCCTAACTGCGTGCCTTGACTCTTGTTCTTAAACTATTTAGTCGACGACTAAAATGCCCATGTTTCTTGCGGTGCCCACAATCATTTTCTCAGCTGCTTCAATAGTGACAGCGTTGAGGTCGGGCATTTTGATCTTGGCGATTTCGGTGACTTTTGCCTTGGTCAAGCTGCCAACTTTTGTTTTGTTGGGAGCTGCGGAGCCTTTCTCCACATTGGCTGCCTTCTTAATCAGTTCGGCAGACGGAGGTGTTTTCAACACGAAAGTGAAAGAACGATCTTCGTAGACGGTAATTTCTACTGGGATGATTGTTCCAGCTTTGTCCTGAGTCTTAGCGTTGTATTCTTTGCAAAATTGCATGATGTTAACGCCGTGTTGACCCAGTGCAGGACCAATGGGCGGTGCTGGATTGGCTTTCCCAGCGGTGATTTGCAATTTGATTTTTCCAACAGCCTTTTTCACGGTTTTCTCGGTCCTATTCTAATTAAGGTGGTTAGCGCCGGTCTCTTGAAGAGGCCGTTTCGATGGAAATGCGCGAAATATCGATCATATGGTAGATGGGAGCGTTAGTCCATCACATTTACACTTTTATAACCTGGTTGAACTCTAGTTCTACTGGTGTGGCCCGGCCGAAGATGATGACAGAGGCCTTGATTCGTTCTCTTTCAAGGTTGACTTCTGTAACCTCTCCTGTAAAGTCTGCAAACGGTCCGCCTGTAATGCGTACGTAGTCGCCGACCTTGACGTCGATGGCGGCCGGTTTCTTGCCTTTGAGGCCAGTCATGGCCATTTGACGTCTCAAAATTTTGCGCATTTCAGCGTCTTGAACAGGCGTTGGTTTTTTTCCAGCGCCCACATATTTCGTTACACCAGGAGCTTCACGAACGACACGCCAGGAGTCGTCGTCAAGGATCATTTCGACAAAAACGTAACCGGGATATTCGCGTTCACGCTTTTCGATGCGCTTGCCGTCTTTGACTTTCGTCACCATTTTTTCAGGCACGATTACGCCGAAGATGCGGTCTTGAGCGCCCATAGTTACGATGCGCTTTTCTATGTGCTCCTTCACTTTATTTTCGTGACCGGAGGCTGTCTGCACTGCGAACCAGCGTCTTTGCCCGTCTGTCTTTATGAAAGCCATTTTGCCATCCCTATTGTCAGTGGCCCACGCCGGCGCCAAGCATTTTTGCCCAGTGATCAAGTGGTCCGAAGATCAGGTTACCCAGCACCCAGTCGATGCCAAGCACAATCAAAGTTATTGCCGTTACCAGGAATAGAACACTCCTGGTCTCGCGCAATACTTGCTTACGATCGGGCCATGTAATCTTGCGATGCTCAATGGCAACTTCTTTAAGGAATTGACTCACACCTGTTACCAGAGAGTGTTTCTTTTCTTCTTGCTTTTCAGGTTGAGTGGTAGACACGGATTGCTCCTGCGTTTTGACCGCTTGGCCCGTCGAGCTGTCCTTTTCCTTATTTGCCATCTATATCAAGCCGGCTCCGCTTATATTGAATTCGCGCCCTGAAGGAGTCGAACCCTCAACAAAGGTTTTGGAGACCTTCGTTTTACCATTAAACTAAGGGCGCGTGGGTGGCCGATGACGGCCGTGCAGCGAATTTAGTAGAACAAAGCGCGAGCTTTATTTTTTAGTTTCTTTGTGTTCAACGTGTTTACGACAGAATTTGCAATACTTTTCCAAATTCAATCTTTCCGGATCATTCTTCTTATTTTTCATGGTTGTGTAGTTGCGTCTTTTGCAAGTTCCACAAGCCAGTGTGATGATGATGCGGTCGTCTTTCTTGGCCATGACAAATACTCCAAACTTGTTTGAGAGATTTCAGTCTCTAAAACAAGACAGAAAAAAGAAGCCTCCTCGGAGGCGTCAATGGAGAGTATATCCAAGAGTTAGAAAAACTGTCAATAAAGCTAAAATAAAGGCGATGAGAATTATTGGCGATGACAGGTATTTAATTTCGGCATTCGCCAAGAGGCTCGGGCACTGCTTTTTAGCAATGCTGTTGTTGATAAGTGTTCTTTCACTTTCGGCTTGCAGCCGCCCCAGAAGCCGCTTTGAGACAGGTGTGCTGCGTGTCAACTTAGGCACTGAGCCTCCCGGTCTTGACTGGCATACTGCTACTGATTCCACATCCTTTGATGTGGTTTCAAATCTCATGGTCGGCCTCACCCAGTACACCAATAAGCTTACCTGCGCCCCTTCCTGCGCTAAAAGCTGGGAAATTCTTGATGGTGGCAGGCGTTATGTTTTCCACTTAAGAGACGATTTGCGCTGGACTGATGGAAAACCAGTCACAGCTTACGATTTCGAATACGCATGGAAACGCCTGCTCAATCCTGTCACCGCCGCTCAATACGCATTCTTTCTTTACGATGTGGTCAATGCCCGGGAATACAACACCGGCAAATTGAAAAGCGCAGATACTCTTGGCATCAAAGCCGTCGATGATCACACCTTTGAGGTGCGACTGCGCAAACCGGCCGCGTACTTTATATATCTCACTGCATTTTGCGTCAGCTTCCCCATGCGCAAAGATGTGGTGGAAAACTGGGGCGATCGCTGGACGGAGCCTGAACATTTTGTCACCAATGGTCCGTTCAAACTGACCAAATGGCAACACGAATACAAAATGGAACTGGCCGCCAACGAGAGTTATTTTGACCGCGTGCCCCAGGTCAAATTGATTAAAATGTTTATGGTGCCGGAAGCGTCCACTGCTTTTGCCCTGTACGAAAACGATGAGCTCGACTTCATCGACAACCGCAGCTTTGCCACTCCTGATGTAGAACGTTATCGAAATTCACCTGAGTATAAAAACTTCCCCCTGCTGCGTGCTAACTATTTAGCTTTCAATGTAACTAAAAAACCTTTTACTGATGTGCGCATCAGAAAGGCCGTGGCAATGGCTATTGACCGCTCTATTTTTCCACGCATTTTAAGGCGCGGCGAACGTCCTGCCACCAGTTGGATACCACCGGCGCTACCAGGTTATTCACCTGATTCTGGTACAAAATTCGACCCTGCCGCTGCTCGGGCTTTGCTGGCCGAAGCCGGATACCCGGGCGGAAAAGGTCTACCTAAAGCCGAATTGCTCTATCCGAACCGCGATGATGTGCGCTTAACTGTTGAAGCCACGCAAGATCAATTGAAACGCAATTTAGGCATGGAAATAGAACTGGTTAATCAGGAATGGAAAGTTTATTTGGCCACTGTGCGCAAAGACGCGCCGCCAATGTTTCGCAATTCATGGGGAGCCGATTTTCCCGATCCCGAAACCTTCATGAATTTGTTCACTAAAGATTGCGGCAACAACGACACTAAATGGTCTGATCCGCGTTACGACGCCTTAATCGAAGCCGCTCAAGGTGAGCTCAATGCAGCCAAGCGAGCCGATCTTTATCGTCAGGCCGACGTTATGCTTTGTCGCGAAGCAGTGCCCATCGTGCCGACATTTTTAGCCACGCAGAATATCATGATCAAACCGTGGGTAACCGGAATTGCCATCAATCCGCTGGATTTGCAATTCTTTAAAGATGTAGTGGTGAGCGATACTGAAGCCAATCAAAGAGAAATAAGATGAAAATACTTGCAAATTTGCTCAGGAATAGTCAATGCTGGCTTTAATCATCAAACGAATATTGCTGGCCATTCCGGTGCTACTGGTGGTGGCGTCGCTTACATTTGTGCTGGTGCGCATTGTACCTGGCGGGCCGTTTGACGCCGACAAAAATTTGCCTCCAGAAATTATTGCTAACCTCAATGCCAAATATCATTTAGACAGACCTGTGCCTGAGCAATATTTGCTTTATCTAGGCCGCCTGGCCCAGGGCGATCTCGGTGTTTCATACAAATATGTCAATCGCACGGTCAATGATATCCTGGCTGATGCTTTTCCTGTCTCGCTGCAACTGGGCACCATCAGCTTGACTCTGGCGGTGCTTGTGGGCGTGCCTTTAGGAGCTATCGCTGCTGTCTGCCGCGGACGCAAAGAAGACGTTATTGCCATGTTTCTTTCTACGCTTGGTATCTCAGTGCCGGGTTTTGTTATTGGTGCCACACTGATTTTTGTATTTGCCATCAAGTTGCGTGTTCTTCCGGTTGGCTTATGGGAATCACCGTGGCATGTGGTATTGCCCGCAGTGACTCTGGCTTTTTCGCCTGCTGCTTATTTAGCCCGGTTGACCAGAGCATCGGTGCTTGAAATTGTAGAAAAAGACTGGGTGCGCACCGCGCGCTCTAAAGGTCTCTCACAGTGGAACACAGTATTGAAGCATATATTGCGCAATTCGCTGATTCCAGTTGTCACCGTGCTTGGGCCCTTAACAGCGATTGTGATCACAGGCTCTTTTGTGGTGGAATATATTTACGCAATTCCGGGAATGGGTCGCTTTTTCATCACCGCTGTAATGAACCGCGATTACGATTTGATTTTAGGCACCACTCTGGTGTTTGCCGTGCTTTTAATCATCGCCAATACTTTTGTAGATCTGGCTTATCAGTTCCTTGACCCCCGCATGCGCATTGAGGATTAACTAATGGAAGTAAGTCAATGGAAATAGTCGAAAAGGCACCAATGCCGGTGGCAGCGCCGCTAGACCAGAGTGTGATGGCGCGCATCAAACGCATTCCCACGGCTTATCTGGCCTTGTGGATAATCGGTGCCATTTGTGTGGTGGCACTGCTCTCATTTATGGGATGCAGTCTCTGCCAGTATTCTTTTGATCAGACCTCAAGCGATTTTCTTGCCGGGCCCAGTGCTGAGCACTGGATGGGCACCGACGAGCTGGGTCGCGATTTGTTTTCGCGCATTGTTTATGGTGCCAGGTTATCCATCGCCATCGGTTTGACTACGGCTGCCGTGGCTTTTATCATTGGCACTCTGTATGGTGCGCTTTCCGGATACCTGGGCGGCAAAGTTGACACTCTGATGATGCGCGGCGTTGATATTGCTTACTCGTTGCCCGATTTGCTGGTCATGATTTTGATTGGAGTGTTACTCGGTCGCGGCACTGTCGGCATTCTTATTGCACTGGGCCTGGTTAGCTGGATGGGCACTGCACGCCTGGTGCGGGCACAATTTTTGCAACTTAAAAATGAAGAGTTTATCGAAGCCGCTCGGGCGCAGGGGCAGTCAGGTTGGAACATTGTTTTCAAACACCTTCTGCCCAATGCGCTGGGGCCGATTATCGTCGCTCTGACATTCACCGTGCCGTCGGCCATTCTTTCTGAGTCTACTTTGAGCTTTATCGGCTTAGGGCTTTCGCCGCCCGCCTGCAGCTGGGGCACCTTGGCCTCAGACGGCTGGCGCTCACTGCGTGCTCATCCACATCTGATATTTTTCCCTTCGCTTTTTATTTTTATAACCGTACTTTCGTTCAATTTTCTTGGCGACGGTTTGCGCGACGCGCTTGATCCAAGAACGAGATTGGGCAAAAATTCGCATTAGTTATCTGTCCAGCTATTCTGTCCGATCAAGCTAGAGAATTTAGAAACAAGATGTCGCACTTCACAATCGATGCTCTCAAGCAGAATTGCTCTCTATTCCAACTGAGAGACAAACAGCTAGTTAGCACCTATCAACATAACGGTGAGGTCTTTGCTCTCTGGTCGAGAGACAGTAGCTTCCCTATTGATTCTAGCCTTGATCATCAGGTGCAATTTGGTGTTGTGCGTTTTTCTTTTAATGCGAATGGCTGGTTATTGCCGACCGTTCAAGAAGACGATTTTTTTCTCGATTTTACCGACAGCTATGCTGTCGAAGACCGTGAGGTGACAAGCCACCTCCTTCATGATGGTCGAATTGTATTTACATTTAGTGAAAAATTTACTGGTGATGGAAAGTGGGGCAAGCATAATTTTGTGATTGCCTACAATATTGATGCGGCCATTTGGGAGATAGGGCATAATCGTTTAGCCACTGGTGATATCAGCTTCAAGCCGTGGTCGCCTCAAATGGGTAGTCGAGAAGAGTTGAGTGTATCTTTTGGTGAGCTTGAGCTGTTTCTTCAAGATGGCCAACTCAAACTAGGCATTGATAACACTCCCTATCATCTGGATGATTGGACGCGAGACACAGATTTCGCTCAGGTGGCACCAAATCCAGAGGCGCCACCTGAGAAGTGGCGGCGCCAAGGCTCCATTGTTGTTAGCGAAGATTGGAGCGGCGAAGAACCCTATGTGCCAGCGTATGGTCCACCAATTCCGTTGATAAGTAGTGATACCAAAGTAAAGGCAAGCATTCCAATCGCTCATTGTTGGCTCACATTTGAGAATATTCGCCAGGTCATTCTGCGCGACTTTGATGGCCTGCAGCTATACGAGGATTTGTGCTACACCGCTCAGCAAATTCATAGAGAAGCCGACCAGAAGAAGCTCCCCCTTGTGCATACATTGAGTCAAGAAGATAAGGGCGTTCCCTTCACTGGCAAAATAAGTGATTTAGGTCTTTCCCATCCAGCTATGCAGCAACCGCCTCCTCAATACTCGCTCATTCCGGCCATAAGACAGTCTGACTCAGTATTGACTCGCGATAGGTCTGGAGCCGCAACTGCTGCCCTGGTTCTCGATGTTTTACATCGCACAAGTTGTTTGCTTTTCAGCCCTTTGCCAGAACTTTCTCAAGCATCGGCAAGCGCAAAACATTCGCCAAACAACTAAGCAACTCGCACGAGACTGGGCAAGAACGCGCATTAGTGTTGGTGCAATTGCTGAGCAGTTGGGTACGTAGTTGTATCCGCAGGTCTGCCATGACTAATAAACCCACTTTTGAAATTGGACGCAAAGGGCTCGTAATTGTCCTGGTGCCGCTTGCTTGCAATCTGGCATTTCTCTTTGCTTGCGCCATTTTGCTGCAACAGTCTGAAGCTGAAGTGCAGAGGCATGTTCGCTCAAAAGCAATTATTGCCCACGCTAACGTGCTCTCTAAGAGCTTCTATGATTGTGGCATTGCCATGGGCGGATACAGTATTACTAAGAGCCCACTTTTTGCGGATCGGTTTGAGCGAATTAAAACGGAAATTCCTCGAGAGTTGCAGGAACTTAAAATTGTTGTGGGCAGTGACAATGAAAAACAGTTACGCACTATTGGGCGCCTAGAGAGAATTACCGCACAGGGACTCGATATTCTCAATAGCGCTAAGGCAGCTATCGATGATAATCAGATTGAATGAAATAAAATTCAATAGTCGAATCGAATTCTTTGCGCTTGTTGATCAACTGTGTAAGGGCGATTGAAAATTTTAGGTCCAATCAAAATATGATCGATGCCCCTGGCGTAGAAGACTCGCAC
>CASBPX010000005.1 GCA_949127735.1 Candidatus Obscuribacterales bacterium
CAGCTACTTCGGAGGGCCCACCTCCATCTCCTGCGCAGCATGGCGCTATGTTGGATTCAACTTCTACATCAAATCCTCCTTCGCGCCTTCAGGGCGCACGGTTGTAAAATTTCTTAGGCGAGCAATTAGCACTACCGAACCCTGGCTAATCTTCCAATATTCTCAACTACAGCGCCGCCGTTATACGTATTCTCAACATTGACGCCGCCCGCCACGAGCTATAAAGTAACTGCCAAGATAGGGGATTCTGTGCCTTATGGGCGATCAAACTGAAAAAACTCAAGTAGCTAGAGGCGAGCCCAAGCCCGCCATAGACTTTGGCGCCCCGTTTGGCAGCGGTCCGGCTTTCAAAATTAGTGAAAAACCGGCTGCCAGTGACCAGCAGGTGGGGCAAATTGCTCAAGTGGCTCAGGTGCGTGACACGCCGCCTGAAATTCGTATTGTCAATCGCGCCTTGCAGTTATCTATTAACGATAAAGACTTTGACTTAAAACTGACCTACGCAGCCAAAAACAAGCCGCAAGAATTCGACAAGCTGAAAATCAACGATATTCCGGCCGATGTGAAAGTCAATTACTGGCAAGATCCTAAAGGGCTCTTTGTCTGGTTCGAAAATGGTCCAGACAATGCTAAAAAGCATTATTTGCCAGGCAATTTGCAAAATATCGAACTGACCAACCAGACTAAAACAGTTGAATCAATTCGTCTTGACGTAAACAGAAATTACGCCGCTGCTACTTTCTCTAATTTGCAAAATTTCGACCGCAATTTCAACCCCGCATACGATGGCGGCGCCAGCTCAATGAAATATTTTGCCAGTATGGCCCAGCTGGGTGACGCAGCCTTGCTCAAACAAGAGGCTGTTTTGCGTGAGGCAGCTAAAACATCAGACAATCCATATTATAAAATCTATCTCGCCGACATCTTAACGGCTGCCGCGGTCAAACCTGTTATTAATGATTTCCTCAGAACCGGTACCGCCGATCTGAATAATCCCACTACTTTGCGCAAATTAGATGAAGCAATTTCTGTGTTGGATGCCGCCTACCGCGACTCTGACGGTAAACTCAAAGCAGTTAATCAATATCCGCGCCAAAATGTTTATTCTCCAGCGATGCCCGGTGGAGCTTACTGGAACGCCGGTCGCTACCCTGGCGAATACTTCGGCTTCTGGGCCGGCAGTTATGATCAGGCCATGGCCAGACAAGCATCGCTGAAAGTAATTCGTGATCATATTAAGCAGAACAGTTTCCCCAAATTTGAATTGCCTCCAGAATTGCCACCGCGGTTTTAAATTTTGAAGTATCTCAGCATCATCGGTTCTACCGGCTCCATCGGCAAACAAACACTCGATATAGTCAAGGCGCATCCTGGTGAGCTCACAGTCTCAGCACTAGCTGCCGGCGCCAAAAATCTGCAAGATTTTAAAGCACAAATAATTGAATTCAAACCAGATTTGATTTCACTGCCTAGTGCAGAAGCGCTCACCAGCCTTAAAGAAATAATGACTGCCGATCAGTTGAAAGGCATTGAATCGCTCTGCGGCGAAGAAGGCCTGGTGGCTGTTGCAGAGCATACCCAGTCAAATGTTCTGGTCACTGCCGTAGTCGGATTTTTGGGTGTGACACCAACTTTAGCGGCGATTAAAAAAGGCAAAATAATTGCTCTGGCCAATAAAGAAACCATGGTGGCAGCAGGTCATCTGGTAATCAGTCAAGCCAAACAGTACAAGGCTGCCATAGTACCGGTGGACAGCGAACATTCAGCAATTTTTCAGTCGCTTACCGATAGCATTGCGCGCGGGCGCACACAGCAAGAAGTAGCAAAAATTTTGCTCACCGGGTCCGGCGGACCATTCCGCACCTGGTCTATGGAAGCGATAAAAAATGCCACCATATCTGATGCCCTGAAACATCCTAACTGGTCTATGGGAGCAAAAATCACTATCGATTCAGCCACATTGATGAATAAAGGCTTAGAAATAATTGAGGCGCGTTGGCTTTTTGACATGGACGCCGCCAAAATTGAAGTCGTGATTCACCCTCAGTCAATTTTGCATTCGGCCGTAGAATTTACAGACGGCTCTATCGTTGGACAAATGGGTGTGCCTGACATGCGCCTCCCCATTCACTTCGCTCTGTTTTATCCTGATCGCGTGCACTCCAGCCGGGTGCCCCGCCTCAGCCTTACTGATCTAAAAGAACTTACATTTGAAAAGCCAGACCCTGTGCGCTTTAGATGTCTGGGTCTGGCTCAAGCAGCTGCCGGTGAAGACGACACCAGTGCCTGCGTGCTCAATGCCGCCAATGAAATCGCTGTTGATTCTTTCCTCAAAGGTGAAATTAAGTTTCTTGAGATCGCCGAAACCCTTGAGAGAGTAGTCAATGAACATAAGGCAATAAAATTGCCGGCTCTGGAGGATATACTAGAGTGCGATAAATGGTCGAGAAATCAAGCGCGCATTGTTATGGCGGCCAGAGCCTAGTGCTCGTTAGTCTTTTGTGGAGGTTCGATGATCGCTCTCAATAGTAAAGTACAGGTAGTCGACCATCCGGTTGTTCAGCACTTGCTGACAAAACTGCGTGACTATCAAACTCAGTCGCCCGACTTCCGTCGTTATTCCATCACTTTGAGCCAATACTTGGTCTATGAAGCTTCCAGGCAAATGACTGTTCGCGAACTGGGTGTGGAAACTCCGGTTGGCCAAGCGAAAGGCTCATCGCTCACAGATTATGTAATTCTTGCTCCAGTTTTGAGGGCAGGTTTAGTGATGGCCGAAGCAGCGCAAAAAATGTTGCCTGCAGCGCGCATTTATCACGTTGGTTTAAAGCGCGATGAAGAAACCCTTGAAGCAGTTTCGTATTACGCCAAATTGCCTGATTCACTGCCACCCGATAGCCGCATCATCGTTCTAGATCCCATGCTTGCCACCGGCGGCTCTGCAGCATCAGCCATCGAATTGTTCGCTAAATTAAACGTGGGCACCATTCAACTCGTATCATTTGTAGCCGCTCCTGAAGGCATCAAGAGAGTGCATTCACAGTTTCCTGATGTGCATATTACTGTTGGTTCGGTTGACAGCAATCTCAATGAGAAAGGCTATATTGTGCCTGGTCTGGGCGATGCCGGCGATCGTATCTTCGGAACTTAGTTCTAGAAAAAATACCTTTAAAGGTATTTTTCTAGATAACAATGTAACTAAGTTGGCATTTTAAAGGCAAATCGTAATTGCACCACTTGGCGACACCAGGAGTGTCACCTATAGTTGCTTCCATGGCCACTACTTCCCCACTAGTAGAAGCAAAACACGCCGACGTATCTGATGATGCGACGGCATTTCGCACTGCGCCAAAATCTAATCAATATAAAGATGTGGTTGCCTTAAATGACCGTCGCCATCCAGTGGCTATGGGTCTTTTGTGGATCACGATGGTAACTTCTTTTCCCTCGGTTTTAATCGGTGTGGAATGGTATAAAAACGGCTTTAGCCTGATGCAAGTAGTGGTGTGCACTATTCTTGCTTCCATGGTAGTAATGCTTTTTTGCATTCCGTCCGCTCAAATCGGGTCAGTGACCGGGCAAAATTACGCTCGCTTAAATAGATCGGTCTTTGGTCGCTGGGGCGCGCGCATGACCACCTTCAACCTGGTGGCACTATTTTTAGTTTTTTACGCCTTCAGCGCTCTCTGCATGGCTGACGCCGTTAGCGGTTTGTTTAAGGTGCCGCTGTCGATAGGGGTAATGGCCGCTGCTTTTGCCTTTTTGATGTGCCTCAATAATCTCTGGGGCTTCTCCGGCGTAGTCAACTTTGCCAAATACTTTGCTGCTCCCGCTATGATCGCCTGGGTTGGTTTTACTTTTTTCCGCGCCCTTGGCGCACTCAATGCCGCCCCTGCTCTTGCAGTGACACCGCATGTGGCGAGTGCCAGCTGGCCGGTGGCTCTTGGTGCCATCGCTTCGTTTGTAATCGGGTTTTCGGTCTGGGGCAACGAGGCCGACTACTGGCGTCACGCTAAACCAGGCGTAAAAAGAACAGCGATACCGCTGGCGGTGGCGTTATGCATTGGCCAAATAATCTTTCCTGTCACTGGTTGGATGGTAGCTCACATCAGCCAGGTCACTGATTCCGCTAAAGCAACCGCTTTCATGAACGAGTTTTCTTTTGGTGGCGTTGCCCTTCTTGCGGTAATTGTAATTGGAGCGCAATATTTCGCCTGCAATGATTCAAATTTGTATGCAGTAGTTTGCGCATTTGAAAATTTGATCAAAATTCCCAAGAAAGCTCTGGTTTTGATTTACGCTGCAGCCAGCGCCGTAGTAGCATTTTATCTCTCATACAGTGGTCTGGCTAAAAGCATTGAGACCCTATGCATCATCAATGGAATCGTCATTCCATCTTGCACAGTAATTTTGCTTTGCGAATGGCTATTAGGAAAGGTATTTGGCTCCGAAGATAGCCGAATATCTGAAAGGCTAGTCGAAATGCATGAAATTCCAGCACTGCGCATTCCAGCCATGGTGGCATTTGTTTGCGCCTGCGCAGTTGGTTTCGTTACCAGCGGCATTGTGCCCGGGTTAAATAGCTGGCATGTCGGCATTGCTTGCCTGAATGCCTGGCTT
This sequence comes from Candidatus Obscuribacterales bacterium, assembly GCA_949127735.1. Classification (GTDB taxonomy): domain Bacteria; phylum Cyanobacteriota; class Vampirovibrionia; order Obscuribacterales; family Obscuribacteraceae. The sequence continues at coordinate 4,621 of CASBPX010000005.1, forward strand.
ATAGCAGCTGTGGTTTATCTGCCGATGCGCCTGTTGGAATATAAACTACTTTCAGAGAAAACATCAACGCAATCTTCGTTCTCCGAAATTTAGGCGAGGCTGAATGGCAACGAAAAAAGAGCGGCAAAAAAAGACTGTGCTGGTCACTGACAGTTTGTTTATTTTTGATGAGCACATAGCGCAAATGGAGGCGAACAATATTGTCGTCACCAGGTTAGACAAACCAAAAGCCACTGAAGAAGAATTGATTGCAGCAATCAAAGGTAAGCACGGCTATATACTCGGTGGTATCGAAGCTGTAGGTGAGAAGGTGATTGCCGCTGGAGATTGCTTAGAGGCAGTTGTCTTCACTGGTGCGGACTGGCTCAGTTATATTCCGGGCCACAGTCTAGCAACGCAAAAAGGTATTGCCATAAGTAACTGCCCTGGGGCCAATGCTCAGGCAGTGGCGGAGTTTACACTGACACTGATGCTGGCTATGCAACGCAATCTTTTCGAACTGGGCAGAACCGGCGAAAAATCGTTTATAACAAGCAAATCTCTTTTAGCATCGCATGTAGGCATAATCGGCATGGGCAACATCGGCTCGGCCGTAGCCTCTATGCTTAGAGGCCTGGGAGTAAAAAACATTTCCTACTACAGCCGCAGGCGTAAATCAGACGTGGAGGCGAAACTGGGCTTGCAGTATTTAGAACTGTACGAACTTCTAGAAACCGCAGAGGTAGTCACTCTACACGCCTCAAAAGCCGCCGGTGAGGGCTATATTGGCAGCAAAGAATTAGCGGCAATGAAAGCAGAAAGCTTACTTATCGACACTTCTTTTCACGGCGCAGTTGAACCGGCTGCACTCTTAAGTGAGCTAAAAAATGGGCGCCTCCGGGCTGCAGCCGACCACCTTCCACATGATGATTTTAAAGCGATTGCCGAGGGTACTTTTTATTTTTCCAATCAATCGACAGCCTATAACACCAAAGATGCCAATCAAAAAGCAAGCGATATGGCCACTCAATCTATGATTAGCCTGCTTAATGGACTAGTCGACAAGCACAGAGTAAATGCACCTGTGGCGAGTAGATAAGAGTGGGGCCGGTCAGGGAATAATGCCAATTAGCTGACACGAGGCATAATATGGCCATCGAAATTCCCATGCGCTACGAAACCGAGCGGCTGCTATGGGCGGTGGAAGATGTGTACACCAAGGCTGAGTGCAGCAACTTTATAGACATGATAGAGCGATCTTCCATAACCCTGGCGACAAATCCACTTTACCGTGATCAAGACCGGGTGATGAAAGACGACGCCGCCTTAGCAGATGATTTATTCCTCCGTCTGCGCCCTCATTTGCCTGAGCAAATTGGTGCCCTTCGTCTCGTGGGTCTTAACGCTCGTCTACGCATGTACCGCTATCGCCACGGCCAACGGTTTGAACCCCATATGGATCACTGGTATCGCCCCAACGAGACGCAAATCACATTGCATACCATACTGGTTTATTTCAACGATGACTTTGAAGGCGGCGAAACTCAGTTTTATGAACAGCTTGAAGAAAAGATCGTGCCCAAGCGCGGAATGGTGGCAATTTTCCAACATAAATTGCGCCATGAAGGCTGCGCTGTTCGCCGCGGCACAAAGTATGCCATGCGTTCTGATGTAATTTACGAAGCGCCAGAGCCCATCGGCCAGGTGGGTTAGTGGTCGAAGATCAAGATCCAGTTGCGCCAAATAGCCCGGGTCACAGATATTTTGATCCCAATTTGCGCCTGGGCGATTTAAGTGAAAAGGGTTATCGATTTCTTGATCGCATCGGCAAAGGTTGCATGACTTATGTTTACCAGGTTGAATCGACCAATATCCAGACACCTCTGGCAATGAAAATCTTCAGGCGCAGGCCCTTTGAAAACAAACGGACTTTAAAGCGTCTGGAACAAGAAGCGACCAAAGCAAAGCAGCTTTCGCATGCAAACTTGTGTTCGGTTTATGAGTTTGGTGTGAGCGCAAGACAGTATCCATACCTGGTTATGGATTTTCTTCAAGGACCAACCTTAGAGCAAATTATTCAAAACGAAGGCTTTCTCGATGTGGATAGAGTAGTAGACATGGTTATCCAGATTTGTGATGCCTTGACCCATGCTCACGACTTAAATATTGTGCATCGGGATCTAAAGCCGGCTAATATTTACCTGCTTCCAGTTAAGCAAAATGAAGACCTGGTGAAAGTATCAGATTTTGGTATCGCCAAAGTTTTGCCCAACCCCGGCCGGGAGACCAGGTATATGACCGCTGACGGTGAAGAATTCGGCAACCCTTCATATATGAGCCCTGAACAATGCCTGGGCGAAAGGCTTGATGCGCGCTCCGATATCTATTCTCTAGGTTGTCTCACCTATGAGGCTCTTACAGGCAAATTGCCATTGAGCTCAAATAACGCTGTGCAACTGGCATACAAACAAGTAAACCAAAAACCAAGAAGCTTGTGTGAACGCTTTAAAGA
>CASBPX010000006.1 GCA_949127735.1 Candidatus Obscuribacterales bacterium
CCGCCAGACCTTTTTGATATCCCAACGACCACGAATTTTGAAGCTGCAAAGCCAGAGTTTCGGCTTCTTGCTCAAGTTCAGAAATGTTAGCCTCTAGCTCAACCACTCGCTCGGCTAATTCTGAGCCCCTGTCATAAAGGTCTTGATTGATCACCGTGGCGTTTTCAAGCTCGGCCGTCAGTTCTTTGCAACGACCACCAAGCTCACTATCGTAAGAATAAGTGCTGCCATCACCGCGGGCCTGCATGATTTTGTCCATGGCCTGTTTGCTGCTGAAAACCGCCTCTGGGGCTAATTCTGCCGCTGCTGCCACCGAGTAAGGGTTGAGATCCCAGTCTTGAGCCCGCAAAGAGTCAATGGCTGCGTCAATGGCCTTCAGCACAATCTCTGTGGATTTTTCAGGTTCCTTAGCCATCGACGAAATTACAGTCTCATGTAGGTAATCACACAGCTACAAGGCACAAAAGCGCATTTTGATAGACTGGTGATTACATTTTAGCCTGTAAAACAAACCATAGAAAGGACGAATCTGGTTTTTATATGCAACGCCTGGCTCAACTGAAAATTTGCGGTCGCGTCCAAGGGGTTTTTTATCGCCAGAGTACTAAGCGTGAAGCCCACAGATTGGGCCTCCGGGGTTGGGTGAGAAACCACACCGACGGATCTGTGGAAGTGCTGGTCTCAGGGCCTGAGCCTGCAATTACAGCTTTGATCGGCTGGTGCGAGCATGGGCCGCCCGCAGCGAAGGTCGACACAGTCGAGGTCAAGTGGTTTGACGGCAAAGATGCTGAGAGCGAAAAGTTGAGCGAATATGAACTTAAATTCAGTGATAAGTTTGAGATTCGTTAACGATTTTAAGCGAGCAAATTTGAAAGCTGTGAAGAGTTAGCCGATAAAGCGCGATCCTGGACCTTCGAAAAGCTTATAAGCTTCCTTGACCATCAAAATTTCGTCGCTGCCGCGGGTGTTTTCGCCATTGCCCGAAAAATCAGGCGTGACTTTGGGGCCTCCGGATTGCCAGGCACCCGTATCTTTACTGCGCGGTACCCATGGCTTCTTTTCGCCCTTGCCATCACCTTTTGATGATGATTTTTGGTCAGGTTTGCTTTCGGCTTTAAATTCGGCTTTGGCTGGGACCGGGGCTGGAGTGGCGCTAGCGCTCGGAACACTAGCAGGTACAGGCACAGGCGCTGTCCCGGCCAACGGCCGCGGCGGCTCGTCAATTTCAGAGTCGCTAACTTGAGACATTTCGGGTGGATAGGGTCTGTAAGGGGCCGGCCTGGCCGGCTCTCCTGGCTCATCAGCCATTCCGCCGCCGGCACTGCGCCCGGCTGACTCAGCCTCTCGGCCACTACTAGCCCGACTGGCCGCAGGTTGCCGCACGGCTACTTCGTCGCCAATCACTTTGACTTTTACGTACATATCTTTGCCCGTCAAAGTTTTGATTGCGCCTTTGATGAAATCAAGTTTGCGCTCAAGGGTGCTGACAAAGTGTTCTTTGCGCACACCAATGACAAATTCGTCTTCTTTGAGAGACAGGGCAAAGCCGTGTTGATTGACGATGCTGAAAGTAGGAATACTTTTTTGATGTAAATAATCCATGAGCTTAGACCAGAATTCATCTATTTCTTCAGTCGATTCATGAGCCATGCTCATGCTGCTCACCACAGCTGGTGCCGGTGATTCAACTGATTTGGCGGCAATAGGAGCGACCTCATCAATTTGCCCTGGGTCGTCTTCTTTCGGCTCAAGTGACAACTTATTAGCAGGTTTTTCGAGTTGGGCTTGATTTTCGGCCACACTGTATGCCGTGGCAGAAGTTGTGGTGGCAGAGGCGGCCAGCTCCGGTTTCACAATCGGTGCTGAAGGTGTATGAGGCGCATCCTGTGCAGCGGGCTGTTGGGTCATGGCCGCTGGTCTAGCCGGTGGAGGACCGGGAGTTGCTACTTTAGGTGGTGCTGATGCCGCAGGAATATAAGGCAGTGGCGCACCGCCAGCGATGGCAGCTTCCAGTTGTTCTACCCGGGCCGAAAGTTCTCGCACCATTAAGATGTCGTGGCGGTGGCAAATGGAAAGCAAGCCAACTTCAAGAGTTAGGGCTGGTTGTGTGGACCTACGCAAGTTTGTTTCAAGACGATCAAGTTGTTCGACTATTTGGGTTAGTTCTGATCCGTCGAATGCGGGCGCTAATTTTATTACTTGATCAATATAATTTTGTGTGCCAGATATAAGCTGATTGATAAGCGGCATTTCGCCATCAGCTGAGGTCGTTTTCTTATCGCCCAGATGCAGAGCCTTAGCCATACTGAGGAAATGCTTGGATAATTCCAGTGCCACCAGAGACGGTTCTCTACCCTGGCTCAATAAACTATGCAAGGCGATAAGTACGCTTGACCCATCACGGTCACGAATACCTTCGCTGATTTGCACCAGTACATCTTCGTCGATGGCGCCCAGCAAGCTAAGCAGGTCGTTGATGCAAACCGGCTTCTCAGGCGTGGAGAGCAAGCTCGCTTGATCTAAAAGGCCAAGCGCATCGCGCAAACCGCCGCCAGATCTGCGGGCTATTAAATCAATGGCTTCGTCAAGAATGGAAATATTTTCCATTCCCGCCACTTTGCGTAAATGTTGAGAAAGGTCTTTGTGGTTAGCCAGCCTGAACATCAAACGCTGACAGCGACTGAGTATAGTCGGCGGCACTTTGTGCTCTTCAGTGGTGGCAAGAATGAAAATTACATTAGGTGGCGGCTCTTCGATAGTTTTCAGAAGAGCGTTAAATGCTTCTTTAGTGAGCATGTGACATTCGTCGATGATGTACAACTTGAAACGTCCGCCCTGTGCCACTAGCGGAGCGCGTTCAATTAAAACTCGAGCATCATCGACAGAGTTATTAGAGGCCGCGTCAATTTCAAAGACCGCAGGCGAATTGCCAGCTGTAATTTCAACGCAGTTTGTGCAAGTCAAGCACGGAGTAGCAGTAGGCCTGCTTTCGCAATTAAGTGACTTGGCAAGAATTCTGGCGCTTGAAGTTTTACCGCAGCCTCGGGGGCCGGTAAAAAGATAGGCATGGGCAATGCGATCGTTATCAATGGCATTAGTCAGGGTCTTGACCACTGTTGTCTGACCCACCAGATCTTGCAATGTCTGCGGGCGATGTTTCAAATAAAGAGGGTTATACGACTTCAAGGCCGCCACAAGCTCATACGGTACAGATATAAACAGCGATACTCAGGCATTCCCGAGACAGTTACATTTTAGCGCACTGACGCCGACCTCAGTTGTTGATTGAACATTTCTCCAGTTGACTTAAATATTGAGCCTTTTCAGATGGTTCAATGAAAGCCGCATTGATTGAATTGCGGCAGAGCTTGATTTCGTCAGCTCTACTAATGTTCAGGGCGCTGACCACAGCGCGGAAATTATCGTCGACATAGCCGCCAAAGTAGGCAGGGTCGTCTGAATTAATGGTGGCATTGAGCCCCAGGTCAAGCATGCGTTTAATATTGTGATCGGCCATTTTATCGAAGACCTTTAATTTTACATTTGAAAGCGGGCAGACAGTGAGCGGAATGGCTTGCTCTCTCAGTGTCTCAACCAGACGAGTGTCTTCAAGGCTGCGCACACCATGATCGATGCGCGAAACTTTGAGTAAGTTGATCGCCTGCCAAACATACTCAGGTGGCCCTTCTTCGCCGGCGTGAGCAACAGTGATAAATCCTTCCGCCCGGGCTTTATCAAAAACTGTTTGGAATTTTGAAGGCGGGTTGCCAACTTCAGCAGAGTCAAGACCAACTGCCACAAATTTATCGCCAAAGGCCAATGATTCTTTGAAAACGCTCATGGCTGATTCGGCGCTTTGATCACGCAAAAAGCACATGATTAGAGAGCTTGATACACCGTATGTTTTTTTTGACTCTTCTACGGCTTTGTGCAAACCGCTGATTACGGTTTCGAATCTGATACCACGAGCCATATGCGCTTGCGGATCAAAAAACAATTCAGCGTGCACCACACCCTGGCTGCGAGCCCGCGCGAAATATGCAGATGCAAGATCGAAAAAGTCTTCTTCAGTCTGCAAGACATTCATGCCGGCATAATATAGATTGAGAAAGGACTGCAAATCTTCGAATTGATATGCCGCTTTGAGCGCCTCAACTGATGGATAGGGCACTTTGAGCTTATTGCGCTCGGCGATAGCAAAGATCAGTTCTGGCTCGAATGTACCTTCAATGTGCAGATGCAATTCAGCTTTCGGCAGTATATTTGCTTTAATTGTCGCTTCGCCTTTATTTGTCTTTGGGTTGTTGACGCTTCATCAGTTCTTCTACTTGCTCAAGAGGCACATCCATTTGAATTGCCATGCCTTGCATCATCATGCGTTTGGCACTACTTTCATCGCCGCCAGCTGCAAGTACCTCTGCATAAATCATACGCGAAGCCACTCGATCTTCGGCGGCTTGAGCAATGGCTGTTTGCATTTCTTGTACTTTTTCTACAGTTGGAGCCTGGGTATTGGCGGCATAGCTGTCTTTTACGGCCTTAACCAGACCGGGAGTTTGACCCATCTCGCTTTCCAGTGCTTTTTGCAATTCAGGACTATTTTTGTCAGCGTTCGACCACAGGTGCACAATTTGTTTCATTCGCGGCTGGTCAGCTTCCGGAATGGTGCTGGCAACCTTGTTTAATGCCACCTGGCTATCAGCGATGCGTTTAGCTTCGGCCTCAAACTTAGGTTTGAGCAGTGGCGCTTCCGCTTGCCATTTATCGGTCAGTGTTTTGAAATCGTCATCGTTTTGCTTGATATTTTTGTCGAGAGCGCCGCGGTATTGCTCAAGAGTCTTAGGTCGGTCTGCAACATCAGCCTTGGCAAAGTTTTCGACCAGGCCTTGCAGTGAGCGCATATTTTTTGAAAGCGATTCAGGATCTGCCTTAAGTAGAGCATTTATAGGATCATTTTGAGACTCTTGCTCTTCGCCTTCTTCAGCTTTTCCTTCTGGCGCCGCTTTTGTTTGTTCATCGGCTTCTGCGGCGTCGGCGACTTTCATGAATTTGCCAGATGATTTATCTCCCTTACCGAGAGCGCCGCTCTGGGCGTATTGTTCTAGGAATTTGGTAGTGCTGTCGAGAGTTTCCTTAGCTTTGTCGTTGCCGTCGGTCGTTTCTAACTTGAGCATCGGTAACCCCCCGGTTGTACGCTTGCGGATTTAAGGTAACACGCTGCCTTCTTGTTGTCAGGAGGTGAGATTACGAAAACGTTCGTTATATTTGGCGGTTTTACCCGGCTACCCAATGGGGTTTTACGTTTCGGGCGTTTTGGCATCTCAAGTAGATTAATTAGGTTCGTTTGGCACTGCGGTGTAATCTGATCTTACCCATCTCCTTAACACTAAAAGCTATAAAGAAGCAGTGCAAGATTTCGATCGATTCTTTTTAGCTGGAAGATTGCCTCTTCGATTGAGTCATGGCCTCCAGTCTTTCCAAAACAGCGTTGACGCTCATCAGTCGATCCGAACGTTCCAGTTCGGTCAAGTCTTTAACAAACTGATCCATTTCATTGCTGACGACCATCTGGCTCGAGGTCGAATCAACACAAAAAAACTCTTTTGGAGATGAGCAAGTCAGCGGCACAGGATCTGTGCCTGTAAGAAGGAAATATAAAGTCGCTCCCAGAGAATAAAGATCGCTCGAAGCGCTTGCCCTGCCTGCGAATTGCTCTGGTGCGACGTACGCTTGTTTGCCCACCATGGTACTGGTGACGGTGCCAAGAAACTCATTTGCGGCCCCAAAATCAATAATGATTGCTTGGTCGTCTTGCACCACAATGTTTTCAGGGCTGATGTCTTTATGAATTATCGATGGATTTCGATCGTGCAGATAAGAGAGTGGCCGGCACAGCGATTGTGCGATTCTGATTACTCGATCCTCTGGCTGACAGCCTTGCTCCCCTACAATTTGGCGCAGGGTTTTGCCGTCCACATATTCCAGCAAAATATAAGTACGGTCGTCTTCACTGAAAAATTGAATTACTTTGACAATCTGTTCGTGGTTCAGTTGCAGCAAGATTGCAGCTTCTCGTTCGAACATCTCTTTCGCCTTTAGTTTTAACTCCTGCTTAGTGTTGGTAGGCACGACTGATTCTTTCAGAATACGGTTGTTAACCCCTCCCTCCTGACAAAAATAAACCGCGGAAAGTCCGCCAAATGCCAACTGTCGAACCACAACCAGCGAACGGTTAGCAAATGCATGGCCAGGTTCAAGAGGCATAAATGCGGTAGCTGAAAATCGCGAGTCTAATTCATCTTGCCAGATTTTTGTGTACGAGGGCGGGTCACCAGCAGCAATGGCAGTTCCGTCAAGACGTTGTTTTAGAAGCAACAGATTTGCATCGCGTTTTTCTTCGGGCAGCCAAACGCTCAGCGCCATTAGAAGCTTTTCTAAATCATTTGAGCTGATTGCTTCAACTACCAGTGAAATTTCATCAGCGTCAACCATTTCAAATCGCAGATGTAATTCACTTAGCGGAGTATTCGCCACGCTTGCACCGTTGGGCTGCAGTGGCGACGACACTTGCAATTGTTTGATTTTCGACCAGGCCGCTTCATTGGTATAGGCCGACAAAATAGTGAGAATTGGAGGAAAGCGGATGCCGTTTTTACTTAAGGTGATACGGGTGTCCATCAGCAACATGGTGGCAAAGAAGCAAGTCATTGTGAAGACCAGTAGTGCCGCTACTATTAAAATGCCTGCAAATGCGTTTCCGAACAGGTAAGCTGCGAAAACCCACAGGCCGATCAATGGAATGGCGATTCCCCAGATTGGCGAGAATAGCAGCATCAGATTGCGCCAGTATGCCGTATCGTTTGAGAGATACTTTATCGTCAACTCGAAATTAGCCATTCAAGAGGGCCTCAATATCTTGCAACGATATTCTTTTTGCAACATCCAAAGTTGTGCAACCCTCGATAATTTGATTTAGCCTTTCACGATCATTTTTGCTGTCGTAAGTTTTCAGTGAATTGTCTAAGCTCTCAATGTCTGAACTTTTAAGTGGCGGCAGTGAGCTTTTGGAAAGCGGCCCCGGGTCGGTTCCGGTGGCTAAAAAGTAAAGAGTTGCCCCGAGAGCATACACGTCACTGCCAAGCTCAAATTGTCCTCGCAGCTGTTCAGGTGGAATATAGGATTGTTTGCCAACGATGGTTGCCAGCGATTTACTACTGCGATCACTGGCAACATCGAAATCAATTAGAACAATTGTGCCATTACTTTTGCGAATTAAATTATCGGGAGTAAAGTCGCGGTGTACGACCGGTGGTATTCGGCTGTGAATGTATTGCAAAGGCCCTAAAATTTTGGGAACCAATTTTAAAACTTCAGCATAAGACATTGCGCCATCAACTTCCACGACGCTGCGCAGGTCTTCTCCAGCGATGCGCTCGAGTACAAGATAACGGCGGTGATCTTCAATGAAATAGTCGCAAAGCCGGGCGATAAACTCGCATTTCATATCTTGCAAAAGTTGGGCATCATTGTAAAAATGTTCGACTGCTTTTCGTCGCGATTCTTCACTCACATAAAGTGGCAACATCGATTCTTTGACAATCAGGTTGCAGTTTTCTTCAGTAATGTCACCTTTTAGCTCCGATGTTAAGGCTGCCAGGTAGGTCACGCCCTGCCCCCCCGAACCAAATAGGCTGTAAATTGTGTATTGGTCGTCTTTCAAGGTTTGTTGTGGTTTGAGTGGTAATAGCTTTTCTCGTTTTGGCGGTTGAGCCAGGGCTTCCAGCCATAGATCGGTATAGGTCTGGTTACTGGCCGGTTGCAGACATGTCTGAATGTCGCCGTCACGAACCACATCTGGTGCGTGTGATTCAATTGCTTTCAGTAACATAAGTTTGTCAGCGGCATTGACAAAGCCGCCCAGTATAAGGGTCAGTGATTCGTTGTTGGCACTGACAAATTGAATTTTCCACTTTGAAGGGTCTGTAACTTCAGCGGGTCTGAGGACCCTTATGCAAGACAAGTTGCACCATTCTAAGCTGGAGCACACATATTGCCAGTTGCCGATGCGCATTACAGTTTTAAGGCTGGTGGCGTCGATTTTTATAGCATTTGGTCTGAATGCCGCTTGACCGATCCTGTAAAGCATGAGCCCGAGCAGTGCCAGAATACCAACTTGCACGATGTTATTTTGAGTGATGAATGCTGCGGCGAGAAATGCGCCGCCGGAGCACAAACTAATAATTGCCAGAACGATGAAGGCCGGGATATTTAATATTCCCAGTAACCACAGCACCAGTGGGTGTATGTGAGCCTGGTCGTGCGCGCTTAAGGCGCCAAAGAAAATAAATAGTGTGATCATCGAGCATGTGCCGACAATGCACATAATCGACCACACCTGTTTTATTGCAGTATGCGCATCACTGGCTACACTTACTGCCTGCCGCAGAAGTACATTCGGCAGATAGGTGATGGCGACTACCAGTTTGTTCGCTCCACAGTTTTTTTTACTGGCGAGAAAGCTTCGAGCTTCCGCACTGCACTCACATGCGCCACCGCTTTTATCAACTAAATGGAGAATATTTGCTGCTTTGGCATTATCCACTAAATTTAAGTCAATACAGAGATCGGGGGGAGGTTCGTAGCCCGAAAATTGAAAAATTAAATCCTGTTTTCCACCTTCAATTGCGCCGAGCGATACTTTTTTGACTAACTTAGCCCGGACTAACTTTGGATTTTCACCCGAGCGACTTCGTGCGGAGGAACGGACGCTTAAAGAGGCTTTTTTTGGCAACAACCATAAAGTGCTCAAGATAGAAATGCTGTACGCAGCGATTAAGTACCAGCGCAGCACTGGAATATTTCCCCAGTTAGCAGCAACCAGAACGGGCCCTAGTAAAGCCCAAAATGGGTATCCCCCGGCCAAGACACGCCAGAGTATTGCTTCTAGCGGAGTTCGAGTCTCAAGGATATAAGTTTGCAGTTCTTCTGCCACATTTTGCCTCTGCTGCTTACTCCAATATTCCCGGTATCAATAGTGTCGTTCACGGACAATAAATCTAAGAATTTTCTTGGCGCCAAAGTTGCCAAAATTTTGAACTTTCTCATTCGAAAAACCGTTTTACAGAATAGGTCAGGAGGAAGGCTTATGCTGCAACGTGAAGAGAACGATAGAGCTGTACTGGATATTTTGTCTTATGTCGAGACGGTGGCGCCCACTGACAAAGATGCCCTGGATATTTTTTATCAAGGTTTGGTAGCTGAGGGCCTTGCTGCCTGCGCTTGCGGCAGTACGCAAATCAGTCGAGACGATGGCGAACGCACATTTGTTTGTCAGAGATGCCGGCTAAAAACCTGGTTTACATCAAGCATCCTTTTGTGCAAGGCCAGGCGCTTTAAGGCTTACTTCGCCGCGTTGCTAATTTGTGAAGCTGGTTTAGAAGTTACCGCCACTCGCTTGGCCACACTCACCGGTATCGTATCTGCAACAGGCTTAAGCATTCAGAAGAAATTCAATACGGCCATCGGAAATCAAATGCCTTCCGATGCACCAAAGATTTCGGGGAAGAACCTTAAGGCCATCATTGCTAAACGCACTGCCATTACACCAGTCGGCAAAAGGCCTTTTGCCGAACAAGAGGAGATTGACGAACAATTGTTGTTAGAGCAGGAGTTAGAAGAGGATGCTGTCCTAAAACAAAACGGCGCCATAGTTGTCCAAGATTTGGATCCGAAGCCGGTGTTAGCGCTAGATAATTCTTTGCTGGACGAATTTGACACAGCAAAAAATGTGGTCTGGAGTAAATTATCGAGTATTCCCGTTACGATTGACAAGATTTTCGAAGAGACAAATATTCCTGTTGGAAGAATTGCAGCATGTCTGACAACGCTTGAAATGGAGGGACGAGTTGAGGAATTACCGGGCAGTCGCTTTGTGAAAGTTGCTAAGTCTTCTGCTCCAGAAGCCGCAACTGCTAATCCTGACTTAGCCCGAAGCCTGGCTCTTGCCGCTGAGGGCTTCGTTAGAAATACAATTGAGTATAGCCACGGTGTCGGTCGTAAAAGCATTCAACTCAAGCTGGCCGGCTGGTGGTGCACATCAGATCGCGAAAGGTGGAGCGCAGGATCTGTTATGCATCTTTGCTTAACGCACTCGCCTGTGAGCTGCCGAACAATCATGAATTACGTATCGCCGCCAATGCTTTCAATTATGCTGTGCTGAATTTTTAGTCTTTAGCTGTAGACATTGGCTTTGAGCGCAGGTCAGAACTGATCTGCATTTTCTGCTGAACAGCCTTGTAAAATGGATGGGCTTTTTGCACTTTTTTTACAGCACAGGTTATTTTTGGTCGGAAATTTCAGGGTTAGACTTTTTCGAAAGTATCACTGATATTACTTATAGAAGAGATAGTGTGTAAGCAATATCAATTACACTCCTACCCCTACTCCCCGTCGCCCAAATCGAAAACCATGACAGCCCAAAACTAATACCGGTAACTGTTTTCCGTCAATTGAGCGAAGCGCACTTGAACTACAAATAACGGAATAAAAGCAGACTCAACACTTGAGGGGACGAGCCGGGACCCGTGCGAACCAGCTGAAAACTAACCTGCGAAACAGGATACACATAGTTTTTAGCCACGATGGGACGAGTCTGCGTTTTCGCACCCGGCTCTTCCAGAATAAAAGCCGGTTCGCCAAATTTGCCTTTCATTGATGGTAGTTCGTCGCTAATAGAAACGCCTAATCCAGCGGGCACATAGCTCTGGCTGAAAATACGAAATGCCTCGGTACGCCCGTTACGAAGATAAACCTGCAAAAGCGGAGTTTGATTGCGATCAAACAAGGTCCAAACTTTCCAACCTGATATCACCGTGCGCGCAAGGTTGCCTCTATTTTTAAAGAATGCGGCGGTTTCATTTTCACTGGCACCGAGTGGCAAACCATTAATGCCGTGCACTGTACTTGGTGGCAAGAACGCCACCTGCAGCGGAGCGCCTTCTTGCTGACCCTCAAGAGAAATTTCATTGTCCGAAACAATGGCTGCGGCCTTCTCTTTCTTGCGTACTTTAGCCACTGCCATGTCGCTCATCGCGTCCGATGAAAAACTTCCTGCAGGCGCTGCGATCGGCGGAGGCGGAGCATCTTTAGACGATTCTTTCATATGCTCGCGCACGTACTTGAATAAGCCAGGCTGTTCCGTGGGGCGAATAATACCATTTGAAATTTCTGCCACTCGCGAATCGTCTTGGGCGGCCTGCGCTGCCGCTCCCTGTGCTCTTTCTTGGGCTAGCCTTCGGTCTAAGCCAAGGGGCTCGTCGATGATGTTGATGCCTCGTTGCGCCGGCCTCTGGCGCATGCTGCCAAAAGAACTCTGACCGCCTGACGATGTTTTGCTGTTAGCCAGCAGCCGTCCACTCGATAAGCCGGCGGCAGCCGCAGAGGGGCTCGCCGGCGCCGCATTGCTCGCGCTATAGTTTGCCTTGCCAAACTCTTTGACGTAATCTTTGTCGCCTTGAGGAGCACTGGTTACGGTGCTGCCCAGAATCATTTTCATTGGCACTTCATCTCGCGCCCGCGATATAGGCTGCGATTCTCGGGCGCGTCGCGCGCCGCCGGCTGACTCTTCTTCGTTTTTGCGGTCATACTCTGCCGCAGGAGCTGCTCCACCAGCAAAGCCGGATTTATTGTCTGCGCGCGACTTTTTCTCTGGTAAAGCGGCCAGCGTGATGCCTTTGATGGCGAAAAGTTTATCGCTTGCCTGCAGTCTTGCCACCGCCCGTGGTCTTATAGCCAGTGCCGGATCGGTGTAGTTTTGATTGTTCATAGAATTGCTGAACTGGTTGCGGCTGTTCTGGAAATTAGTGGCGCCGCCAGGAAGATTTGATGAAGCGAGAAGTTGTTCTTGAGCGTTTCCGTCGGCACTTACTTGTTTCGATGAAGCCAGCAAGCGATTATCATTTTTCAGCGCGAGCTGCGGTTCATTGCCGAGACGATTAAAAATGCCGACTAATAACTTCACTCCAGAATCAGCTCGGGCAAAGTCTCCCAGTTTAATTCCTGCGGCCGTGGCATAGACAGGCGCACCTTTGCTCGGAGCGGCCATCGCATCAGAACCAATTGAAGTTCCGCCGGTGGTAACAAGAGCGGTAGTAATGACTGCGCCAAGTCCTAGAGTGGCTGTCAGAGCGAGTCTGACAGCACTGCATGTGATCGTTTTTTTTTGGCGCTTTAACTTAGACATTCCACTTACTCGTCTGCTTCCTTATCTTCCTTCAAATTCCGATTGAGCGCTCAAGCCATAAAGGTCGGCGCTGACAAATTAAGTCGGCGCACCTTCTGAAAGCTTTGCTTCCCAGTCGTCTAATTCCGATTGGTTAATCAGACCGCGACGATTAGAGAGGTAAACTGCCCTGCATCTTTGATTGAATTCGGTTTCATGACCCTCGCTGCGACCAGGAATTCCCAGCTTGGCATAAAGAGACTTCAATCTCGATTGTACGGCTTTTTCTGTCAGGTAGAGCTTTCTGGCAATAGCATGATCTGTCATACCTAATGCGATGCAAATCAGTGCCTCGTATTCTGCCGGGGTCAGCGATGTGGCCCGATTTTGCGTTCTTTGAATGACACGGGCAATACCGGGATGCACCCAGCAATCGCCTGAAAGCACCGCTTTCGCTGCTTCCACTACTTGTTCGTCTGAAGCGCTTTTGAGAACGTAACCAAAGGCACCGTTAGGTGGCACCACTTTCCACAATTGTCTTACATAAACCTCGTCTGAAAAATTGGAGAGGATAATTACGCCGGTTTCGGGCAATTGTTTGAGGATTTGTTCCGCTGCCTTAATGCCCGAGAGCTGCGGCATTTTGATATCGAGGAAAACCAGTTGCGGTTTATATTTCTGACTCAGTTCAACGGCTTCCAGCCCGTCGTGGCCTTCGTAAATCGGCCCGGCGTGAACTGCTCCGAGATTTTGCGTGAGCAAATTCTTCAGCCAGATGCGATCTCTTTCTTCGTCGTCGACAATCAATATACTCATAGCAGGGGCTTATTTATCCTCTTTTAGAATTGGAATGGACAGGCTGACCTGGGTACCGGTATCAAAACCTTCCGGTTTTTTCCACTCAACGTGGGCGCCGATCAGTTGCGCTCGTTGTCTGATGTTAACTAATCCGTGTGCATCTTTGCGAATGCTATTGAAATCGATACCTTTACCATTGTCGATAATGGTAATGACAAGATTGTCTCCCTGAGCGCCGATTGTCAGTTTTACCGAATTGGCGTGGGCATGTTTTTGCACGTTGTTCAGTGATTCTTGAACAATGCGATAAAGTTGAAGTCGAGTGAAATTATTGAAACCGTAATCATCTTGACCGTCGCCGTCAAGAAAATCTACGTGTATAAGTTTTTCGCGAGCGAGAATGTGCAATAAATTTTCCAACGCTGGTTTGAAACCCATGGTCTCCAAAACTGAAGGATGCAAATCGTTTATTACTCGGCGCATTTCTGAAATGGCACCATCTAGCTTTTCGCGCATTTCCAGGGGCACCGGATTGTCGGTCATATCATGGGCCAGTCTGTCAGCCATGCGTGCCACTGAAGACAATGCCGGCAATGTTTCATCATGCAAATCTTCAGCAATGCGTTGGCGTTCTTCTTCGGCGCGCACCTGCATGTTCTCGCGAGCGAGAGCCAATTCTTTGTTGCGCAAACGCAAGTCGGTATCAAGATATATCAGCGTGCCGAATATATAAGTGAGCATTAGCACCGCCAGCAGTGGCAACACCGGAAACTGCAAGTTGAACCACTGGAAGGCAATCTGAGTGAGCAGCATCAGTACCATAGCAGTGCTTAGAAAAGCGGCCGTGCGCCGTCCCATAGGCAGCGCTGAAGCCACAGTGCCTAAGGCCGCGCCGAGCAGGAGTAAAATGTGGTGTAAAATTGAGCGCGGAAAAGAGACAATCGCTTCATTATTATGCAAAGTGCTGATTGCTTCCGCTTGAATTAAAGCGTTAGGAGCTTTTGCCTGCAATGGCGTGCGTACAGGTGGAGTGTTGTCGACTTTCTGGCTAAAATTGGTGCCGATCATCACCACTTTTCCCGCAAAAACAAAAGGCTTTACTTCTTCTCTAATAACTTGCGAAATTTTATATGTCGGATATTTCGTACCAGAAAACTTGATATAGATGGGCAACTCATCTTTTGAGAAAGAAGAAATTTGCGCTTTCGATGGCCCTACTCCAACGCGCGATGACATCAGGGGCGCCACCACTTCAGGCAGTGATTCGAAAGCTTCGCCTGAGGCCGACAAACCACGAGTATATTCGACTAAACCTTGAGGCAAAACATCCAGTGCCGGAGTAATGCCCGGTTCGGGCAAATGAGCCCTAGGCTCTGTGCTGCCTTCTTGCCGGTCGCTGGGCATAAAAATATTGGCTGAAATGGGCATGCGGCAAACCAGCCCGCTGGGCTCTTTGATCAAATGATCGTAAGCGCAGGTGAGCACGCTTTTGCGCAATTCGCTCGAGGGAAAATCATTGGGATTATCAAGATTGCCGGAAAGAGCCAGAACGATATTGTTGCGATATTGCTTGAGAGCCTTTACCAGCGCTGGGTCTGCTTTGCCGCTTAAATCGATATCAAGCACTATCAGTAATGGATTGCCTGACTCAATCAGGGGAATTAATTTGGCTAACACCGCCTGTACGGGCTGGGGGCCGCCTTCCACCGCTTCCCCTTCTAAATCGAACTGGTCGTCGTCATCATATGTAAGGATGGCAATATCTTGCGCACGCGCTCCAGTACCACCCCAGGCGGGCGCCACCATCTGGATGGTGCGAGCAAGCTCGTAACCGGTTTTATAGCGCCACTCTAGGAGGTTCATTTCCATTGTGTCGAGCACTGGTGACTCCGCCAGAAGGATGGTTGCCAATGCGCCTGCGGCGGCCCCCCAGGTCAATCTTTGAAAGAGCAAGCCATCACGCTTTAGTGCTGATGGCCCAGGTGCTCTAATTAGGCTAAGCCGCATCGCTTTCCTCGAAACAAAATACAAATGATTTTGCTTCAAGAGTAGTCTAGCCTGCCTGGCTTGGCAAATATCTAGGAAAAAGCCTGAGTTTAGCTAACTGAAGCGTCGCTTTAGTGTGAATTAGTCGCACCTCTGAGGCTCCTCAGTGTTTACCCTGAATATTGCGGTGGCTATACCCCAGACAAGCATGGTGGCTTGCCCGGCCGAAATTGCTCCGCTAAGCAGCTAAATTGAGGTCAGGCCAGGAAACACATTTGCCATTTCTAAAACGTCGGCCTTAACTGAGCGAGAAAACCATCATGCGATTGCAACCTCTACTTCTAACTCTGGGTCTGGCGGCCTCGCTTGTTTTAGCGCCCCAGGCCAATGCTGCGGGCTTTCTGATTATCGACCCTGCTTTTCACCCGGTTGGCAGCGTCCGCCCCGGTGCCTTGCCCATGCCCCGGCCCATTACTCCCGGTGGAGTCACCCCGATCCGCCCCCCGGGCGGAATCTTAATTCCTATTATCGATCCCCGCCGTCCGACTCCTCGCCCCAATCCGCGGCCGGTGTTGAAAGGCGGCGTCACTCACGGTTTGCATATGCAAGCTCAAGATATCAAGGTCGAAATTACTGAGCAGGTGGCCAAGACATATATCACTCAGACATTCGCCAACGACACTGACCAGAACCTGGCCGGCACTTATCTCTTCCCTTTGCCTGAAGACACCACATTTTCAAGCTTTTCTCTGCATATAGATGGCAAACCGGTTGAGGGGAAAATATTGGCGGCTGATGAGGCCAGATCACAGTATGAAGCCATTGTCAGGCAGATGGTCGACCCCGGTTTGCTTGAGTATGCAGACTACAAAACTGTGCGCGCAAGAATTTTTCCTATTCCTGCCCACGGCACTAAAAAAGTCGAACTTGAATATACGCAGCTGCTCAAAGCAGAAAGCGGACTGCTCAAATATCGCTTCCCGCTGAAGAGCGATGTAGAAGCTGCCGGATCTATCGATGACACCAAAATTTCAGTCAAGCTCAATGGCAAGTCTGGTTTGCGCACAATCTGGTCGCCATCACATACGGTGGTAGTGGATCGTCTGGAAAACAGCCGCGCCAAAGTCACTTTTTCTGCAAAAGATGCTGTGCCTGACAAAGATTTCTTGCTCTATTACAGTGTTTCTGACAAAGACATGGCCGCCAGCGTGCTCAGCCATAAACTGGTGGGCGAAGATGGCTATTTCTTATTGACTTTGGCTCCGCCGCTGAAAACTACTCAAGTTGTAGGCAAAGACATTGTGCTGGTGGCCGACACTTCAGGCTCCATGCAAGGCGAAAAAATGGAGCAATGCAAAAAAGCTCTTAAATATGTAGTCAATGCGCTCAGCCCTTCTGATCGCTTCGGAGTAGTAAATTTCGGCACTGACGCTGAATCTTTCAAAAGTAATTTGCTCGCCGCCACTCCTGAAAATAAAAAAGCGGCAGCCTCATTTATTGACGATATGGAAGCCCGTGGTGGCACCAATATTGGTGACGCACTGCACACTGGTATGTCGCTTTTGAAAGAAGAAACTTTCAGACCGGCCTATCTGGTGATGATGACTGACGGAGAGCCCACCGTGGGCGAAACCTCGGTGCCCAATATCTTGAAGCTGGCCAATTCTAAAAAAGATGTGCGCATCTTCGACTTTGGTGTCGGTTATGACGTCAACACACGCTTGCTCAACAAATTATCTGAGATGCACCACGGTACATCACAATATCTGGAGCCTGCCGAAAACTTAGAAACAGCCATGGCTGCCTTCTATGAAAAAATCAAATCACCGATGCTCTCAGACGTCACCATTGCTTACAACGGCATCACCGTCAAAGATACTTATCCCCGTCAGGTCAAAGATATTTTTGCCGGCTCGCAATTGCAATTGTTGGGTCGCTACAAGGGTTCGGGCCAGGCAACTGTGGTAGTGAACGGCAAAATCAACGGCGTGGCTAAAGCTTTCAGCTTCCCGCTCAAGTTTGAAGAAAGTGAAACCGGACACGCCTTCCTCGGCAAGCTCTGGGCTATGCGTCGCATTGGTTATCTAACTGAAGTAGCGCAAGAAAACGGCAACACTAAAGAAGTGGTCGACGAAATTATTGCTCTTTCGAAAAGGCACGGCATCATCTCAGCCTTCACTTCGTTCTTAGCTACCGACCCCAACGAAAATCACAGATTGGCTAATGGTGGCCCTGTACCGATGCCGATGATGAGACCAATGGAAGAAAGCTCCGCTCGCCGTGGTAGTTGGAATGCCCCTGGCAGCATGAGTGGTTCTAAGCAAGCTGGGTTTGGTGGCAATATTGGATTTGCTTCAGCTCGCACACGTCAGATGTCTATCGCCTCTCCTTCCACTGCACCAATGGCCTCTATGAGCGACGCCAGTTTTTCTGGACGCCGCAAAGACAAAGAAGGCCTGATGATGTTCAAAGCTGAGTCGCGAGATGAACTCGTTGCTAAAATCGCTGCCGCACCCGCCAGTGGACGCGTAGCGGTGGAGCGCGAGAAGAAAATATCGCAAATGAAAAGCTCGCTCGATTTTGATCGCAAATCAAACGAACAGGGTGTGAAAACCGTAGAAGAAAAAACCTTCTATTTGAAAAACGGATTCTGGACTGACTCAGACTACAAGAACGAGAAGACCGAGGAAATTCAGTTCGGCAGCGACAAATACTTTGCCCTGACCAGAAGTGTGCCAAATATGTCACGCTACCTGGCAGTGGGCAAGCAAGTCATTGTGGTGGTCAAAGGACACGCCTACAAGGTGGTGGCAACTTAGCTTCATTCGCGAGATGGAGTCAAACAGAAGGAGGGAGGTCTTGGGCCTTTCTCCTTTTGTTTTGCCTTGCCGTCCGGAGGTAGTAGTAGCCGGAGTTGCTAATTATTGCCGTTCGCTTATGCACTCTTTAAATAGTGCTTAAAACGCCCTTTTAATATTTGAAATTTCGCGATCGGCGCCGTACTTTGAACTTTTGATTGCTTGCCGCCGTATATTTCTTTGAGCAGCAAATGTTGCCATCACTAGTGTGGAGGTTTATATGCAAAGCAATCTTTTAAATCAAACAAGAAGACGCGAAACTACAAATTTTGTAGTCTTATACCCAGGGCCACATTGCGACTTAATGGCTAGATGCGAGTTTGCATCCAACAGTACACTTGATGAAGACGATGATGCCGTGATTGGCCGATTGTTGGAACAGGCCTTGTCCGCAGAGTTGGTAGAATCCAGACTTGATGCCGCCCAGCAATGCGTCGAAAAAAGTGGTGGCAAGTGTTCTCTTGCGTGGCTGGTGCTGGCACGAGAGGGCGCGGAGAGTTGGGACCAGGCACGACTTTATGCTGAAAAAGCTAAAACCGCTATGGAAATCGAATTGCGAGCTTCTGACTTCGGAAGTTATTGTGTTTTCACGTGGACTCTCGGAGTAGTGATGGTCGATTTGGCTCAAATTACCTGGAACGCTGGTCAAAAGAGTGAGGCAATTCACGTTGCGGTGTCGGCATGGCGAGATATAAATGATGAATTCTCAAGTGATGACCAGACTTTTGTGTGTTACAAGGCAGCAAGCCTTTTCGTTCAAAACCATCAGTTTAAAGAGGCTCAAGAATTTCACTTTGCCCATCCCGATGGCGACGAGCATTGGCATTATCTCAATGCCCTAATTCATTTTGCCATCGCTGGCGATACCGCAATTTCACGTGCTGCTCTTTGGCACGCCTTTTCTGAAAACGCAGAGATGGCAGAGTGTTTATTGATGAAAGGGAACTTTGAGCAACGAGTTTGTAAAAGCTCAAACGATGAAATAGCCGAGCATCAGCAGCGGTATTTTGTTGACACCAGGCCTGCCTGGCTGGCGGTGCCAGCTGCCCTCGACTGGCTTCAACATAACTACTGTGATCCCGCTTTTGTGGACGGCCGGCGCTCAAAGACCAATGCCATTTTTCACGACGATTTACAGCGCTGGGAAAGGTGGGAAGCACTTATGCATAGCGGTGAACATTTCTATGAAACCAATAATCTAGGTGAGGCCTCCAAGTCTTTTCATGCTGCATTGCATGAGGCGGAGCGCATCGATTACGACAATTATCCATTCCAGGCGGCCGTAATTGGTCTGCTACGCACTAACCGTTCAAAGGGCAAAAGTACTGTCGATTTGCTTTCTAAGATCACGTCCAGGTTGGCGCGCTTAGACAAATCATTTGGCGGTCAAATGCCGGCGCTTCAGACCGCATCTTTTGCCTACTTGTTTGATTGTTGCGGTGATATTGAAGAGGCTGTAAATTACTTTTCAAAAGCGTCTGAGATGTTAGTGGAGCAAAATAAAAATATTGATTCCCTCGCTTGCGATCTTGTTACTCAAATGCAGGTACAGTACACCTTGTCTGCAGATCTACTTGAACTCGATAGGTTCGAGGAGGCGTTAGTGTTTGCCCTGCCACTAAGCGAAATACAAAGCCGACTATTTGGACCTCTACATTTTGAAAATGTGAATCTATTGGAAATCGTATACGAGTGCTACATGAAATTGGGCCTTTTTGAAGCGGCGGCTCCAGTTAAAGAGAAAATCAGATATATTGAGCCGGTCCTCGGGCTTTATGATGACCCGCCTCCCACTCGCCGATAGTTGCTATGCAGCGCGTCTCCTTCGCGTAAGCCGACAAAGGCCCCTGCGCGAGTAGGCGTCGTGCAAGTCTCTGTCGGGCGCGGGCGTCTAGGCCTGCGGCTTAAACATGCCGTAAACCTAGGTTCGCTAATTTTGGGAAAAATTCCGTTTAGTTTGATTCTTCTGTCATCATTTTTCGACATTGCTTATTTGCACTATTTCCAGATCGTGCTGCTTGACTCTTTCAATGAGACGCTCTCGGCTCACGGTTTTTGATACGTACCAGATATCAACTTGCTGCGGCGGCCGCGCTGGCATCGCAGCCGCGTTGCCATGCCTTGCTGTCAGCGTCGGTAGTCGCACACTTTTCACTCCAGGCATTTTCAACAGATAATTACTCAGTGTTTTTAAACAGGCAGGGCAACCAGGATCTTTCACTTTGATCTGCAAATGCCGCACAACCGCAAACGGCCGCTGGCCCTTCACCATTCCTTTCGCCAGCGCATTTACCGGCGTAAAAGCTATCGTCGCTAACAACAATAAAACGACCAGGCGCTCTAGCGATGTTCTCTTTGGACGGTGGCCGTCTATGAGTCGTCTCTCAGCTAAAGTCAGTCGGTGGATATTCAAAGAATGTAAGGTCCTGGATAAGAGTGGGTTAATGACACGTGCTGATCGTGCAAATTCCTGCTGACTAGGCGGGCTTATGAATTTTTGGCAATGCTTTGTATACTCTATATTAGGTTTTGAAAGGCGCACTCTGTGGCGCTCTTTAGAATAGCGCCAATATTGGCTAAAAAAATATGCTCCACAACCTCTTGAGGTTGCTATGATTTAGCCAGAACAGCCCAATGCACGGGGACTCAGGCATCTATGCACACACTAGTGAAGCCAACCACTATTTTCCTAGATGCGGTGTTAACACCGTCCGAATTGAAGAAATTTACCCCAGAAGAATTGACCAGCCTTGCCACCGAGATCAGGCAAGAAATCGTCTCTAATCTGGCCAAAACCGGCGGTCACCTTGCTTCCAATCTGGGCGTGGTGGAAATAACCATCGCCATGCACAAAGTATTCAATTCGCCTGAAGACCTTTTTCTCTGGGATGTCGGACACCAGGCCTACGTGCACAAGATGCTCACCGGTCGTCGCGATCAGTTCGATACTTTGCGCCAATACAAGGGCTTGAATGGTTTTATCAGCCCGGCTGAAAGTGTTCATGATGCTTTTATCGCAGGGCACAGCTCCACTTCGATTTCACTTGCAGTGGGAATGGCCCTGGCCAAAGCGCATTTGAAACAAAAAGGCAAAGTGGTGGCGGTGATCGGTGACGGTGGTTTAACTGGTGGAATGGCTCTGGAAGCTATTAATCACCTGGGCCATATTCAAAAAGACGTAATTATCATTCTCAATGACAATGAAATGTCGATTTCAGAGAATGTTGGTGGCCTGACCAAATATATGAAGCGCATCAAAGAGACTTTCTTTTACAAAGACATCAAGCAGAAAATTGATTTCATTGAAGATAAACTTGATCAAGCGCAGCTAAATCCTGCTGTCTGGGATCTGATCGAAATGGTGAAGAAGCAGGCTAAAGACCGCTTCGAGACACCGGGCATTGTTTTTGAAAAACTAGGCATCAACTATTCAGGACCGGTAGACGGTCATGACGTCAGTGCCGTAATCAACGCATTGAACAATGCTAAATCTAAATCGACTCCGCAAATTATTCACTTAATTACTCAGAAGGGCAAAGGTTATGCCCCTGCTGAAGCCGACTCGATTAAGTATCACGGTGTGCCTGCATTTGCGCTTGAACCGGCCTTAATCGACGTAATCGAGCCGGCCGCTGCGGTAAATAAACCGAAGCCGAAAACCTATTCTGATATTTTCAGCCAGGCTTTAATCGATGTGGCAGCGCTCGAACCCAATCTGGTAGCCATTACTCCAGCTACAGCCGAAGGCAGTGGTCTGGTTAAATTCGGCAAGGCTTATCCTGATAGATTTTTCGATGTGGCAATTTGCGAACAGCATGCTGTCACCATGGCTGGTGGCATGGCTAAAGTTGGCCTCAAGCCTGTGGTTTCGATTTATTCCACATTCTTACAGCGCGGCATGGATCAGCTGGTCCATGACGTTGCCATCATGAACTTGCCTGTGCTCTTCGGTATCGACCGTGGCGGACTCGTAGAAGATGGTGAAACTCACCAGGGCGTCTTTGACATCGCCTGGTTGAGAACAGTGCCGAACTTTAAAGTATGGGCACCAAAAGATGCTCTTGAACTGCGCAACATGGTCTACACAGCCATCAAACAAGCTAGCGGCCCTGTGGCTATTCGTTTTCCACGCGAAAAAGCAATTGACGCATCTCTTCTCGAAGGCGATGGACAGCCATTCTCCGAGATTGATCCGGCCATCTGGGAGATCGTGGTTGAAGGCAACAAGGCCGATGGCCTCTATGTGCTCGCTACCGGTGCCATGGTTGGGACTGCTAGAGAGGCACTGAAGACGCTGGCCGCTAACGGTACCAAACCTACCCTAATCAATGCCCGCAGCATCAAGCCGCTTGACGAGACCTTACTGGCTCCTTTGTTGAGTCAACCTTCCGCTCGCGTCATCACCCTTGAAGAAGGCGTGCTCACCGGCGGATTCGGCAGTGCCGTACTTGAATACGGTGCCAAGCTGCGATTGAGCAAACCAGGCGCAAGGCTGGCTGACGTGGTTTGTGTCGGTATTCCTGATGGCTTTGTCGAGCACGGCGCTCGCCCGATTCTGCTCGACCAGGTCGGCCTATCGGCGGCTAAGATTACCGAAACTATGACTCAGTTCTTCAAGGCTTAGAACTTTTCTAGCTTCCTAGATTTAGATTTCTCTGCGGCCTTCCATGGCCCGAGTGAGCGTAATTTCGTCTGCATATTCAAGGTCTGAGCCCATGGGCAGACCGAAAGCAATGCGCGTCACTTTGATTGATAAAGGTTTGAGAAAACTGCTTATATAAAGAACAGTGGCATCGCCTTCGATGGTTGGATTAATGGCGAGAATGACTTCTTTGGCACCGTCGTTGTGAGCGCGATTGATCAGTTCGCGAATGCGCAACTGCTCAGGTCCCCGCCCTTCCAGTGGCGAAATTAAGCCGCTCAAAACGTGGTAGAAGCCCCGATATTCGCGAGTTTTCTCTAGAGCGATTACATCGCGGCTGTCTGCCACCACGCAGATCATGCTGCTGTCGCGCTTGATATTAGAGCAAATTTCGCACGGATCGTCAGCGGAGAGGTGGAAGCATTTGCCGCAGTGCTTTACTTTGTCTTTTGCTTCCACCACCACGCCGGCAAACTTACCCACGTCTTCTGTACTCATGTTGAGTACGAAGAAAGCCATGCGCTGAGCGGATTTCGGCCCGACTCCAGGAAATTTTTGGAACTCTTCAATCAACCGCGCCAGTGGCGGGGTAAAGTACATTTGGTCTCCTAGAAGCCCAATCCAAGGCCTGGTGGAAGGTTCACGCCTTTCATCGAATTTTGCATTTTGCTTTCGCCCATTTGTTGAGCTTTCTTCGTAGCATCGTTAATGGCAGTGAGAATCAAGTCTTCGAGCATTCCCATGTCGCTTGTATCTACAGCTTCAGGTTTGATTTTTACCGCTTGAAACTGAAAGTTGCCGGAGCAGACTACGGTGACCACGCCACCGCCGGCTGTGCCTTCTACAGTGGCTTTAGCTAGTTCGTCTTGAGCTTTCAGAAGCTCTTGCTGTGCTTTTTGCACAGAACGCATCATGTCTTGCATATTGGGTTGCATAATATTCTGACTATTCTCCCGAGTTTATGAATTTGGATTTTGTATAGAACTTGAATTATCTCATCGACAGCGCTGAAAAGCACTTGGTCTAGCGGCTAAAGCCTCCAGTAAATGTTTCTTAAGGCTTTCGGTTGGACCGCTTTGGATCCGTTATCTATTACATATACTGAGACCTTATCAATAAAGGTCTCTGCTTCACGGCTGTCAAGGCGCACATACGCACATGTCAGGGCGAAGCAACCGGATCTTTGACAGGCATCTTTTCCATGTTGATTTAAATATTTGGAGTAATTTTAATGCAAGACTTTGAAACACAAGCAGACGACTCAGAAGTCAGCACTTCTGACGAAACTGTGTCTGAGCGCTCGAAAGACGCCTTCCGCAATATTCTCAAGCGCTTCATTCTTTTAGTTTCTTTTGGACCAGGCGTGCTTGGATTTCTCTGGTTAGTAGGACGCATCGTTAGACGCTAGTGAACCAATTGAAAGAAGTGTCTTGGAAATCTCTGGCTATGAAAGACCCTGTAAAGGCTTTCGCTAACCGCTGCCCTCTTTATTACCAGCGTTATGTAGGTAAGGAAGACGAGTTCGGTTATTCGCTTGAGACTTTCGCTAAGTGGGAGGTACTCTTCCGCTTTCTCTATGAAGAGTATTTCCATGTGGAAGTTCGGGGCATTGAGAACGTGCCGGCAGAGGGACGGGCAATTCTGGTTGGTAACCATTCAGGATTACTGCCCCTCGACGGAGCCATGATTTCCATTGCTATGTGCAATCTGCACCCCAAACCAAGAAGGGTTCGCTACCTCAGCACCGACTGGTTTTTTCAGCTGCCGGGGCTGTCCGATTGGGTGAAAGAGACCGGGCAGGTGCGCGCCACTCAAGAAAATGCACGCAAATTGCTCGATATGGAAGAGATTGTCGGTATTTACCCTGAAGGTATTCGAGGGGTGGGCAAACCATTTAAAGAGCGTTACCGGGTACTCGATTTCCATCCAGGATATATTCAGCTGGCCATCGCTACGCAAAGCCCCCTAATTGCTGTTGCCACCGTAGGCGGTGACGAAATATTTCCTGAGTTCGTCAATATGCATAAGATCGCTCGTTTCCTGAAAATGCCTTTCTTTCCAGTTACGCTTGGATTCCCATGGCTACCAGCTCCACTAATGTTTATGCCTTTGCCGGTACGTTGGATGATCAATGTGCACAAGCCGATCAACCTCGGTTATCCGGCTGAAAAAGCGACCGATCGTAAACTCGTTTTGAAACTTGCCCGAGAAGTGCAGTATGAGATTCAACGTGATCTCAATAAATTACTGCGAGAGCGACGATCCACCCTCACCGGTTGGGACGAAGCCGAAGTAGACCACCAGGGCGGAGAGCCGCAGAAGAAGTGATTATGAATTTTCAGTTGAGGTTAATATCGTGAGCCAGTTCCTTTCAAACTATCGAGATTTTCTCAAGCAAGCAACCAAGAGCGACAAGTATCACGGTTTCGACGTTAGAGCTCTGGTGCGAGTTGAGCCGATGTTGAGTTTTCTCTTTCACGATTGGTGGAGAGTTAATTTCAACGGGCTGGAAAAATTGCCTAAAGAAGGGCCCGCTTTGATTGTCGGCAATTCCGGCAGTTTCTTACCGTGGCCGGCCACCATGCTGCTGTACGCTCTAATGTCTTCAAGGGTCAATCCACGTCGAGTGCACATTGTTGCCGACATGGACTGGATTAAGGACGAGCGTGTTTTTGCTACATTTTCAGAGTTAGGCTTTGTCCCTTTTTCATCGGCCAACATGAAGAGGCTTTTCAGTAAAGGCGAACTGGTGGCAATTTTCCCTGAAGGTACAGCTGGGCTGGCCAGGCCCTTTTCGGCGCGGGAGCGCTTGATTGAATTTGACTGGGTCAAACTTTTGCCGGCCGTAGAAGAAGGCGTGCCGATTTTCCCCATCGCCACCCTTGGTTGTGATGAGGCAATTCCTGTTTTGACTAATCTCGAAAAAATGGCAAAGCTTTTGAGCCTGCCATCGTTTCCAATTACGCCGTTTTTCCCCTGGTTGCCTTTCCCTTTCAACTTGGCCTCACTGCCGACTAAATGGCACATGAGCATACTCAAGCCCCTTTCATACGAACGGGCTGAAGATAGAGATTTGGTTGAAGAAACTTCAATGAAGCAATCACAATTTGCTGAAGGTGAAATTCAAGCTGAATTGAATCGTCTTCTGCGTTCCAGATGGCGGGCTAAGTAAGCCCATTACTGTCTAAATTATTTTGCTGGCTGGTAATAAGCAGCTAATGGCTGCTGCATAACAAGTATGGCCATGACCATAAAACTGTTGATTTATTTGCTTGTCTGCTGCACTTGGTGTCTGCCGGCTTCGGCTTATTATGCCGACTATTTGCCTGGGCCAATTTTGAAAGAGCGCAAAACTTTGCCGCAAAAAATTGTAGCGCGAGATTTTGGCCACGACTGGAGCGCTCAAGTTTCAGGCATTACTCTAAAAAACGTCGAAGGTCAGTTCACCATCAGTGGTGTCGGCAAAGATGGCTCGCCCTGGGCGTCCACAGAGAGTGAAGACCGCGGCTTTGGCGGTTCTTGTTATAGTGCTGATGTTGATAAAAATGGTTTTGAAGACGTCATTGTTCACTTCCCCAACGCTTCTAATGGTTATCCATTTTCAAGCGTGGTGATTTTTTTCGTTGATCAAGACGGCATGGTTCACAGAGAAGAAATAGTCAGTCGATTTTCAGCCGACAAAACAGGCATCGCCGATATTATCGAGACCAGTGGCGGCCC
>CASBPX010000007.1 GCA_949127735.1 Candidatus Obscuribacterales bacterium
GAAGTTTGGTCTGCTACCGCCGGCTGGGTAATAGGAGCAGTGTGAGCTGAGAGGTTCAAGCCCTGTTCTGGGAGAGGGTGCGGGGGTAGTTCCCGCGCCCCACTCAACTCTAAGTTGTAGCCGTGTACAACCTATGGGTTGTAAAAAAACTCTAGACACCGATCTAAATGTCCAAGCCCAGCCCAGCGCAAAATTTACTCTGCCATTTGCGTTCGTGACTGGTCGTCCGATTCAAGTGCAATTAAATGCAAACCCTCTTCTGTGAGAAGACCTTCTTTCACAAGTTGTTTGAGGGTGTCTCTTTCGATATCTGCCACTTTATTCTTCAGAGCCTCTTCTTCGACAGCCTTAATCGATAAGTCTTCAAGGTGCAGATCGTTTATTCTTACTACTAAAGTGGCTTCCTCACTCATCAGTCGTTGGTTAAGCTGTTCAAAAGAAGCTGCTGAGACGGCGCCAGAATTGAACTGATCAACCAGAAACATTGACGCCCTTTTCTTTGCTATTAATTGCGCCTTGAGGCGTTTATATTGCTCTTGTCGAGGATCTTTAAGATTCATCTTCAATAGTTTTACCAGTGGTTGAATGGTCAGGCCAGGTACAAGAAGAGTAAACAACACAACACCAAATGTTGTGATTGTGATCATCTCTCTATAAGCGAATTTTTCGGGCAAGCTCAGTGCCAGAGCCATACATACCGAACCTCTAAGGGCACCCCAGAAGAGCATGTGACGGTACTTCCACGGTATTTTGTGGCTTTTTGTGCCTATGAATGGCGACAGGCCGTAAACCACAACAACTCGTGCAATTAAAACAAGGGCAATACCAACACCTATTTGCACTCCATACTTTATGAGCAAATTGAATTTTACTTGGAGTCCGATTAGAAGAAAAATTAGGGAATTAACAAGAAAAGCGGTGTACTCCCAGAAGGAATTAACGGCCATGCGTGTACCAGCTGACATGCCTGTGCGACTTCCGTAATTGCCTATGACCACTCCCGCTGCCACCACACTTAGTACAGCTGAGACATGGAGCTGTTCGGCAAGGAGATATGAACCGTAAGCAAGAATTGTAGTTAAGGTAATCTCCAGCAAATGGTCGTCAAATAGTCGTGTCACCCTTGAGGCCGCATAACCAAGTATCGCTCCTGTAGCGCAGCCGCCTAGCACCACAAGCAAGAAGCTTCCAGCTGTAGCGGTGATTGAAAATGAAGCTCCCGTAAGAACAATAGCTAGAACTAATTTGAAGAGCACCACTGCTGTGCCGTCGTTAAAAAGGCTTTCGCCTTCAAGCAGCATCGTTAACTTACTATCCATGCCCAGTTTTCGGAACAATGCCAGCACGGAAATGGGATCTGTGGCCGCTATCATGGCGCCAAAAAGGAATGCCGGGCCTAACGCTACGTTGGCGAGATAGTGCATTCCCATGGCAACAATAATTGTGTTGATCACCACGCCCACTGTGGCCAACACTGTGATTGGCATCCAGCTTTCCTTGAGCTCCGAAAGTTGAATATTCCAAGAAGCTTCAAACAATACGGCCGGTAAAAATATCAACAAGATTAAGTCTGGAGTTAGATCGACTGGAGGAAGTAGATGGCAAACCCCGATAATCAGCCCGACAATCACTAAGGCGATGGAATAAGGCAGTTTGATCCATTTCACAGACATTGCTACAGTCGCAGTAACCATAAGCAAAACAACAAAAATATCGATGTGAATGGTTTCAGGCATAGAGTATCGTCGCTTCCAATGATCGTTGCGTTTTAGTGGATTGTAAAGAGAAGAAAGTTGGCCAGTATATAAACAAAGAGAATCGCTAAAGCGTCGCCGGCAATAAACAAAAGTTTTTTCTCAGACCTGTACGTCAGCCCGATGATTACTATTGCCATAGAAATGATAGCGGTCATGGCTGTCAAAACATTTATTTCTGAGACAGAACGCAGCAGTGGTGCTTTAACGTAAAAGAAATCAATCACCGACAATATGACTACGTTAAAGAGATTGCTGCCTAATAGATTAGCAACGGCCATGTCGAAAGCGCCTAAACGAGCCGCAGCTACAGACACAGTAATTTCAGGCAAAGAGGTTGTAATGGCGATAAATGATGAGCCGATAAAGCTTTCTCCCCAACCTGTCGCTTTTGCTATTTTTTCTCCGATTTCCGGCAAATAGCATGCTGCTACTACAATCATGAGCGAGTAGAGGCTAAAAAATAAAATTGATTTGCGCAGAGTCGCCCCTGGTTGTTCAGCTTCAGCAAGCTCACCGGCAAATTCTTTGACCCTGGCTTTTTCATATGAATAAATCAGCTTCATGGCAATCAAATAGACAACAATAAAAACAAGGCTGAGTGGATCAATAGAATTTAAAGCGGTTAGAACCGGCAAATGCTTACCAAACAGTATATCTATGGCAGCAAAGCTGACAAGGACAATGCCAAATCCGGCAGATAGCATGTGTCCCTGGTGCACCATATGTGATACTGGTTTACCGCGAGAGAGAAGATCAAGACCAGCGATAACAAGCATGTTGAACATACAGCTACCTAGCGTGCCACTTACTGCCATGTCAGGAAGGTCGTTGAATGTTACCGCTGAAACACCGGTTATAAGCTCTGGTAACGATGTTATGGTCGCTAAGAGCACGAGACCGACCCAGTTGCGTCCCAGTCCGGTTTTGTCAGCTATGGCATCGCCGTGAACTGTGAGCTTTGTTCCGGCAAACATAATTACGCCGGCGCACAGGGCAAATTCTATCCAGATGTTGAGCATTGGCAGCGCACCAAATTAGTCAGATGAAAAGCAGCGATAAACAAATTGCCGTTGTACTCAACGGCATCCTGGAGGATATCAGGAAAGCGTTCATTATGGCCAATTTGTTCCTTTCAAAGCAGACACAATTTTGCTTCCCTCAAGAACGGGTGAAGAACGGGTCATCATTAGCGGGCCTAACTGCTCAGATGAAGTTAGAATGAACCTTATCTATGTATGCTGATGAGCTACCAGTACCCATAAACAGATCCGAACCAGTGGCTAAACCACTCATTTCTTGGTTTGAGAAAAAAGGCTGGAAAGTTTTTGATTTTCAAAAAGAAGCCTGGCAGAGGTATCTTGATGGTTATAGCGGCCTGATTCACGCGTCCACCGGTATGGGCAAAACTTACGCCATCTGGCCGGCTCCGCTTATTGAGTGGATGCAACATGGCGACATGACCAATGCTGTGCGTTCCGGCAAAAGTAAAGAGGCACATTTACCTCTAACCGTTCTCTGGCTCACACCTTTGCGAGCGCTTGCCAATGATATTGCCATGAGCTTAGAAGAGCCTGTGCGCGAACTCGGCTTGCCATTCACAGTCGAAACGCGCACAGGCGACACTTCTTCTAGTCGCCGCGCCAAACAGAAAGACAGTTTGCCTTCAGCACTGGTCACCACGCCTGAAAGTCTTTCGATTTTGCTTTCATACGAAAATAGCGCTGAGAAATTCAAGCATCTCAAATTAGTAGTAGTCGACGAGTGGCATGAGCTGCTGGGAAACAAACGCGGTGTTCAAACCGAGCTCGCTCTCGCCAGGCTTAAACGTCTCGCTCCTGATCTGTGCATCTGGGGTCTGTCGGCCACCATTGGCAATTTAGAGCAAGCATTAGAATGTCTGGTGGGTTCGAAAACGAAAGCTTGCCTGGTAGAAGCAAAACTGAAAAAAGAAGTGGTGGCACTGTCGGTTCTGCCTGAAAGCTTAGACAGTCTGCCGTGGACAGGTCACACCGGCCTTCCCATGTTGCATGAAGTAATTAAGCTGATTGACGGTGGCCGCACGTCAATTGTATTTACCAATGTGCGTTCGCAGACTGAACAGTGGTATCAGCGCATTATTGAATTGCGCGATGACTTTTGTGGCATCTCCGCTCTGCATCACGGTTCTCTCGATGGCGATGTGCGCCGCTGGGTAGAGCTGGCCTTAAAAGAGGAACGACTTAAATTTGTGGTCTCCACCTCAAGTCTTGATCTGGGTGTAGATTTTTCACCTGTCGACAGGGTGATGCAAATTGGCAGCCCTAAGGGTGTTGCACGAGCAATGCAAAGGGCCGGTCGCAGCGGTCACAGCCCTGGTCAAGTGAGCACACTGTATCTGGTGCCCAGCCACGCACTGGAAGTAGCTGAATTGGCGGCTGCACGCCGTGGCATGGCGAAAGGAAATATCGAGTCGCGCTACCCACTGAACAAATCTATTGACGTACTCTGCCAGCATGTTGTGACCGTTGCTCTTGGTAACGGCTTTGTTTCTAAAGATCTTTTTGAAGAAGTAAAAGAAACCTGGGCATTTCGCGATTTAAATGAAGATGAATGGGAATGGATTTTAAATTTTGTTGGTAGTGGTGGGGCCGCTCTTAAGGCCTATCCTGAATATCACCGCATCAAGTTGGAAGATGGTCGCTATATTATTTCTGATAAGCATCTGGCTTTGAAACACCGATTATCAATTGGCACCATTGTTTCAGACCAGGCCATGGAAGTGAAATTTGTGCGCGGCGAGCGCATCGGACAGGTGGAAGAATCATTCATCAGTCGCATGAAGAACGGCGACCGTTTTTTATTTGCGGGCCGCTGGTTAGAGCTTGTTGAAGTGCGCGACATGAAAGCTATGGTAAAACTTTCGCCTGTGAAGTCGGGCATTATTCCCAGATGGATGGGTGGCCGCATGCCTTTATCGACTGAACTTTCGTCTGAGCTGCGTATGCTCATTAACGAAGCCAGCATGGGTGACTATAGCGAACCAGAAATGGCCTTTCTTCAACCACTATTAAGGTTGCAGGGTGAGCGTTCGCATTTGCCCGCCATGGGCGAAATTCTGGTGGAGAAATATAATACTAGAGAAGGTCATCATCTTTTTGTTTATCCTTTCGAAGGGCGCCTGGTCAATGAGGGTCTGGCAATTCTTGTTGCCTATCAGTTATCGCGCGTAAGCCCTTCTACATTTTCGATTGCCATCAATGACTGGGGCTTTGAGATTCTCTGCGATCGTCCAATAAAATTTGAAGCAAGTGATGACGACGAATTTCAAGGCAGCGCCGCCGCCTTCTTCAAAAACTTTCGTTACGACAATTTAGTAGAGGATATCAGGGCCTGTCTCAACTCCACAGAGATGGCTAAGCGCCAGTTCCGTGAGATTGCCCGCGTCTCTGGCCTGATTTTTCAGGGCTATCCTGGCGCTAATAAAACTGTAAAGCAGGTGCAAGTTTCAAGCAGTCTGCTCTACGATGTATTTGTAGACTTTGACCCGGGCAACTTGTTGGTCAGACAGGCTCACGATGAAGTTCTGGAACGCCACCTTGAAATCAGCCGTATGATTGGTGCCCTGGCCAGACTGGCGGCGTCTGAGATTTTGGAAGTACAGCTCACCAAGGCTTCGCCATTTTGTTTGCCATTGATGGTAGATAGACTGAGGGGAAAATTGAGTTCCGAAAAGCTTGCCCAACGAGTTCTACGTATGCAGCTTGATCTGGCCAAAGACATGAGGCGCTAGGCTGAATTTATGACTGACCTGGTTACCATGGAAGGTGTTGTCCACACCGAAATCGCTGGTGAGCGGGTGATTTTATTGCCTCAAAAAGCCATGTATATTCCTGCCACCCACACACTCGTATTAGCCGATGTGCATATCGGTAAGGCAGCTTCATTTCGCTCGCGTAATTTTTTTGCCCCAGATGGTATCAGTAGCTTCGATCTCTTTCGTCTCAGTCAACTGATCAAGCAGTTTGCTGTCACGCGATTGATAGTGCTTGGAGATCTGGTGCATTCGCAAGATGGCATGACCAGCTCTGAGGTGGAACTATTTGAGCGCTTTCGCGATGCTCATCTGGAAGTTAATGTAGTTCTGATTTTAGGCAATCATGATCGTAAGGTGCGCTTGCCACCATCGTGGAATTTAGATTTGATTCACGGACACATGGCAGAAGGTCCATTTGTTTACTCTCACGATCTTGTGAAAACTAGAGTTGGCTATGTGCTCTGTGGTCACGTGCATCCATCTGTGGTGCTTCATGGTCAGGGTAAACAGCGTCTGCGTTTGCCGTGTTTTTGGCTGCGTCCAAAATACGCGGTGCTACCTGCTTTTGGCGTATTTACCGGTACTTATTCAATTGAGCCTACACGCACAGATAGAGTCTTTGTGGTAGCTCGTGATACTGTTGTAG
Source organism: Candidatus Obscuribacterales bacterium (assembly GCA_949127735.1). Lineage (GTDB taxonomy): Bacteria > Cyanobacteriota > Vampirovibrionia > Obscuribacterales > Obscuribacteraceae. The sequence goes on from CASBPX010000007.1 coordinate 6,197, forward strand.
CAATCGAAACTGAGAAACTGAAAGGGGCGACGAAAAATAATGAGCACAATCTATGAGTACACTGCCAGGGCGCTTGATGGCAAAGACATCTCGTTCAATCAGTATCAAGGCAAGGTCATGTTGATTGTCAATACCGCCAGCAAATGTGGCTTTACTTCGCAATTCGCCGGTTTGGAAAAATTGCATGAAGAGTATGCCAAGCGCGGTTTGTCTTTGCTCGGTTTTCCGTGCAATCAATTTGGCGCACAAGAGCCGGGGGATAGCACCGAGATTGGTGCCTTCTGCCAGAAAAATTATGGTGTTGATTTTCAAATGTTCGACAAGATTGAAGTTAACGGAGACAACGCCCATCCGCTCTACAAACATCTGACCGACAAAGCTCCTGGCCTGCTTGGACTCAAGGACATCAAATGGAATTTCACCAAGTTTCTGGTTGATAAAGATGGCAATGTTGTTAAACGCTATGCACCGAATGTAGAGCCTGCTGATATTTCCGGCGATATAGAGAAGCTGCTTTAGTTTAAATTTAGCGTTTGTTTCTCTTTCTTTCTTAGTCGCACTTACATGCGTTTGATACAGCTGTCGTGACATTCACGAATATATGCCAGCTCAGGGTGGTCGTCGTCAGCTTCGCCAAACAGACTCATGGCTTTCTTGTAGAGCTCAAGAGCTTCAGTATATTTGGCTTGTTCGCGGCAACAGTTGGCCAAATTGTTTAATGACACGGCTAACAGTTCGGTGTCTTCGGGCAGTATATCTTGGGCCGAGTCGACGCATAGTCTGAAATATTGTTCGGCTTCGCTAAAGCGGTCAAGTTTGTAATAAGCGCTGGCCAAATTAGAAAGAAAAATCGGTCTCTGGTCATCACTTGACTCTCCGGCCGCTTCCGCTACCTTCCAGGCTTGCTGGCAAAGGGGAAGGGCTTCTGCAAATTTGTCTTCAGCCAAAAAGCAACTGGCGCGATTTGAAAGCAGCTGAGCTAAAAGCGAAGGATGCGTACTTTGATCTTTTTCCAGCACTGCTACACAGCGATCGAGGCAACGCTCAGCCGTGGTGAAATTGGAAATGCTCATAAACGCCATACCAAGGTTGCCGAAAGCTTCAGCGGCCCACTTATCTGACCGGTCTGACGGTTCTGTGAAGCCTAAAGCGTTGAGGCAATGAGCCTCAGACTCTGAATATTTGCCATTCTTAAAGGAAGCGATGGCGGCGGCAATTTTCTCTTGCAGCACTTCAGTGGGCATTAAAGACCTCAGTATTTGGGGCAACCGTGGACAGCATTGCAATTACATGCCACTAAATGTAGTTTACTTCACGGTCTAGCAACTGAATTTTTGTATTCGGCAGGGCAAGCTTCAGGGCAGCACGGTCGCCGCGGCTCACCTGCAGATCGTGGAAAACCAGGGTCTCCAGCGCATCTAGGCCCTTCAGCTTGGTCAGGTCACGATAAGTCATATTAGTACCTAACAAAACCAGCTTTTTCAAAGATTTCATCTGAGCCAGCGCTTCTAAGGCCGCTGCTGTAATCAAAGTATTTCTTAAGTCTAATTCTTCCAGGGCAGGTAAGGCCATGAGGTAAGGGATACTTGCGTCCACGATGCTGCTCGATGACAATTTTAAATCCGCTAATTTGAGGCAAGAAGATAAATTCTGCAGGCCATCGCCGCTAATTTCTAAATTTTCTAGATCCAGCACTTTTAAGTGGCGCAGGTCTTTAAGAACATTGAGGCCACGGTCTGTTAAATGAGTGAACGATAAGCGCAAAGTGTTCAATTGCGTCAGGCGACGAAGGCTTGATAGACCAGTGTCTGAAACACGTGTGTTGGATAAATTTAGCCATTGCAGAGATGATAACGAAGAAATTAATGCTACCCCTTTATCTCGCAAGCGTTTGCAATTTTCTAAGTCGAGTGCTTTGAGCGCAGTTAAATTAGTGATTGCGGCCACGCCCTGGTCACCAACGTCGGTACCACTCAAGTTTAAGGTTGTTAGGTCTTTATAATTACTTATGTAAACCATGCCACCATCAGTGATGTCAGTATTGGCCAGATTTAAAGTCTTCAGATGAGTAAAATTGCGTAAGTGAGATAAAGTGTCGTCACCAATGTCGGCATTGGCTAAATTGATTTCTCGAATGAATGTGAGCTTGGTAAGCGCCGCCATACCGTTATCGGTTACGGGCCCAAGGCGCACGTTGCGCAGTTTATTCAATTCGCTGAGATGCGTTAAATCAGTGTCTGTGAGCGGTTTTGGATATTCAATGAAACGTAATTCGCGGAGCAATCGCAAATGAGAAAGGGCCTGATTGTCCGCCGATGTGGAAGTAATATTGAGATAGCGTAAATCATGCAAATTAGAGAGCTTACCAACACCTTCATTTGTAACACGGGTCAAGGAAAGGTCTAATTCTTTTAGCTTGTGAAGCGCGCCGATTTTAGTCAGTGTTTCGTTACCGATTCGGTTGCAACCCTTTAAATGCAGTGTTTCTAGATTTTGCAATGTTTCAATGCCTGTAAATCCTTTGTCGCTTACAGAGTTATTGCTGGCGTCCAGAATTTTTAGACGAGGCAGATCACTGAGCTCAATGGTGGCACCATCAAAACGAACTGATAGTTCCTCGAGCGAAGGCAGACCGCTGACAATGAGCTTAACCAGCTTTCGATATTGAGCATAATCAGGTTTAGTGTTATCGCTCATGGCGCTTAAGTGGAGCCGTTTCAGGCCCGTCAGCTCCGCCAGGCTAGCTAGCCCATCGCCACGCAGATCGACTTGTCTGATTGACAGTTCTTCCAACTGCTTTAAATTAACTAGAGAATGGAAGAATGTTTCCGCCACATCGTCAGCTCGAATCACCAGCCGCGTCAAGTGCGTTAATTCAGCCACATGTTTAAGACCCTCTTCGGTCAAGGCATCGACACGCAAAACTAAAGTTGTTAGCTGGGGGAAATAGCGCAAGCAGCTCAAGCCTTCGTCAGTTGCCGATGAAAAGACGATGTAGAGTTCTTCGAAGTCTGTGACTTTATTTATTGTTGCAAGCAGAGTGTCATCTATTTGAGCGCCTTCAAGTAGAAGTTTTTTTGCGGTGGTGTGAGAAAGCAATTCGCCCAGTTTAACATTATCGAACTGGCAATGCGAAATGCGCAATTCTTTCAACGAATTCAATTTTTGAATAGGCTTCAACGCCTGCTCAGCAATCTGGCAGGAAGTTAACTGGAACGTGCGTAGGCGCTGCAAATTAATTAGCGCGCGCAGACTGTTCTTATTTAATTCCACACCACCTAGTCGTAGCTCCCGCAAGCCGGCAATGCGATTGATACAGTCCCAATCTTTTTCTCCCATTTCAGGAAATAGATAATCGAGTGACTGAATATCGTCTGGTTTCAAGCGGCTACACTCTTTCAGTGCTTCGCGGTCCAGCACTTCGAGGCGAATAAAGGCCCGTCTTGAAACTTCGATGCTGCCTCTAGCGATACCAAGTTCTTCCCAGTTGCGTTGGCCACTGCTATCGGCTCTCGCCAACCACAATCTTCCTGGCGAACATTCAAATGGAAAAGCTAGGACTCGGCCGCCATGAAGCACAATGTGGCACCGGGTCAGTTTGGCATTGAGTTCAGCAGCACCTTCCGCGGTGACCAGTGTGGCGTCTAAATAAAGCTTGTGCAGGTCTGTCAGGTGTTGCAGTCTAACCAGCCCATAGTCAGTGACTTTGGTGCCGCCAAGATCGAGAATATTTAGAAACAGCAAATTGCGCAAAGAAGCCAGGCCACTGTCGGTAATATTACGTTCAGGCAAAGTCAAATAGCGCAAACCTGTAAGGTGAGCCAGATGCTCCAGAGAAGAGTCTGTGATCTCAACTTGGCGAAAATCTATTGATTGCAAATCATTGCTATTTAACTGGCGCAAATTTGCCAGCTCGGCTTTGGCGTCTACCAAGAGATGCACATTAGCTAAAGCAGGAACAGTGACGCGGCCTCGCGCTTCGCCTAATTTCTCTTCCCACCAACCGCTTTGATTTCCTGACCTGACAATGAGAAAAAGCAAGCCGAGCGATTTATCTGAGGGGAATGTAATCGTCCTCGTTTCAACTTCCTGATCAAATCGCTGCATGCAGGTTTATCTCGTATTTTTAGTGTCTATCAGTGTGGGTCTGCCAATATTTTCCACAGGGACGCCTAAATTACTCTCAAGGTCTCGTGCATACCGCTCTGCTAATTCGGGATCGGTGCCAGTGCCGATGAACACCTTCTGGAATGGGTGTGCCTTCTTCAAATAGATTAAACCGTCAACTAAAGTGTCCGGCAATATTTTTGTGGTCAGCACTATATCGTGATTTTTAAAACTTGGACCAATCTGTTGCGATACCACTCTCTGCAATAGTTCGTGCATCATGCCGCGGCGAGCCGACTCTTCTTCTGCGTGGAAAATTATTATTTCCTTGGGCCCTGGTTCTTCGCGTTCAAGCAATTTAATTAGCATAGTAGCTAAGCTTCTCGCTTTTGCACCACCGGTACACAATACAAATGTGGGCAGATTTTCTGGAATTTCTTCCATGTTGGCAAATTTTCCCATACCTAACCTGAGGTCAGGCAGCTCACGCAATCTACCTTCAAGCACACCCATGCGATAGAAACACATCACTATCAAAATTACGCCGAGAATTTGAAAACCAAGGCCCCGGGCTCCTTCAGCTGAGAAGAGCAGCACAATTTCGCAAAATAAAAGTGTCAGCAAACCAATGGTCGGTGGAATTGGTAATTTGTATGCGCCCCACGGAAAAGTCCATTTAGTTTTATACGGTGCCCGTTCAACTTTAAGCGGCATCTTTATGCGTAGCATAATTACACCAAAGCAAAATGATCCCATCACAGCCAGAAAGGCCATTCCATAAACTTGGCCAAGATTGTCTACCTGACCGGGAAGTAAGGCGATCATTAAACAGCAAACGGCCATGAACATCAGGCAGACATATGGGTAACCATGCATCATAGGAAATCTGTGGGCCCAACGACGCAAGAAGAAAGCTGGCAAATTGCCTTGCTTGGCCATGGTGGTACAAAGGCCGATGCAACCTACATAGGCCGTGTTGACTGCGGCAAAAAGCATTAATGCTGCGTCAACTACCAGCACTATCAGTAGTGGCTTACCACCTTCTACAAATGCCAACCCTGAAAGCAAACTGTTCTTGTAAGTACTCAATTGGCTTTCGTCTAAAAGACCAAGGCACAAAAACGAAGTGATTGGTGCGGTGATACCAACTAATAGGACAACTGACAGGTAGATATATTTGAGCGTTTTCCAGGTGGGAGTTTTTAGCTGTTCCACAATTTGCGCCGCTGATTCAAAACCTGTAATACCGAGAAAAGCAGCGGCAAAACCATGGACAAAATGGGCTGGCGTTACTGCGGTTAGGCAGTGGGAAAATTTGGTCAAATCAATATGACGTTCATAGGCCATAATCATGCCTTTGACGTCAAGATAGAGCAACAGGCCAAAGTGAAACATAGCAATGAAAAACACAATCATTGCCGGCTCTTTAATGCCGACGATATTGAGCAGGCCGAAAATAATTACGGGCAAAATTGCCACTACGACAATATTTGAGACCGGCCAGTTCATAATGTTGTCTATTGAATCTATATAGAAGGCACCGGAGAGCGCGCTCACAGCAGCGGTGGCCAGGTAAGAAAGTATGGTCAGGGCGCCCACCACAATGGCAAAGCGCTTACCCACTGTTTGCAGCACCATAATGTATGCGCCGCCGTTGAACGGGCTAACAGCGCAGCCTTCTTCGTATGTGGCTTTGAAAATCCACATCATTATGCAGACGGCAAGAATGATAAACGGAGCGGCAAAACCGACCAGGGGCATAATAACGCCGGTGGTGTAAAAGACAGATGTGCCTATATCGGCGCCGACGATGGCAGCGGCCAACCACCATGCCAATAGGGCGTCGCCGTGATGGTGATGGTCTTCTATTGGCTTGACTGGTGCTGGTGCGCCTTGAGCTGCCTGGTTGGGCTCAGACTGGTTCACTGAAATTTATACCTGGGCATGTGGATTCCGTTTGGCGCTAGCCGAGCAGCGGCTTGTACTTGCTTGACATGTGTATTTTACGCGATTGTTGCTAAGTTAGTGGGTTAGTGACTTAGGCTACTACATCTGTACTAAGCGTCAACTGTTAAAGGTGAATAGTGGTCAATCTGATATCGTTTCGCAATACCTTAGAAAAAAAGGGACCTTTTTGCTCATCAGTTGAGCGGCTATTAAAATGGCTGCTATTAAAATGAGTAGCTATTAAAATGGTTAGTTACCAGACGAATTAAGTAAGGATCAGTAATCAAGATGAATACCACAAGCAGCAGTCCGATTAATGCTCTTTCGCGCCAATTGCCTGCCGCTCTGGCAACGGCAGTTAGTGAAATCTTGTCTAACTGGACCAGCAGCAATAAAGTGCAGAAGATCTGGCAAAAAGACGCTGCTTTGTGGACTAACAAAGACGAGGCTAAATGGTTGGAGTGGCTGAATGTTGTAGCTGACCAGCAAAAATCGCTGGCTGATTACGAAGCTTTTGCCCTTGAAATAAAAGATGCTGGTTTTACCGATGTGCTGTTGCTTGGCATGGGCGGCTCCAGTCTGGCTCCTGAAGTTTTCGCCGTCACCTACGGTTCGCAACCAGGTTTTCCGCGTTTGCGCATTCTCGACTCTACCGACCCGCAGCAAATCAGAGATCTTGATGCCACTGTCGATGCTAAGAAAACATTGTTTGTGGTATCAAGCAAATCAGGCAGCACTCTTGAACCGAATATTTACATGGCTCATTTTCTTGCCATGGTCAAACAAGCAGTCGGTGAAGACAAGGCCGGTTCGCACTTTGTGGCCATTACCGACCCTGATTCAAAATTAGCAGCAGTAGCAAAAAGTGAAAATTTCCGCCGCGTTTTTCTTGGATATCCTGGTATCGGCGGCCGCTATTCAGCGCTGTCGCCATTTGGTATTGTGCCTGCGGCATTAATCGGTTTAGATTTAAAAACTTTCCTGGCGCAGGCCCAGGAGATGGCCGAGCAATGCCAGTCTAATGACGACGAAAATCCCGGTTTGGTTCTTGGTGCCATTATGGGAGCGGCAGCCCAGGCTGGTCGCAATAAGCTAACTATTGTCACTTCGCCGGCCATTCACGATTTTGGTGCCTGGCTAGAACAACTAGTGGCCGAATCTACAGGCAAAGAAGGCAAGGCGATTATTCCGGTGGATCTTGAAACTCTAAGCACCGACACTGGTGTCTACGGAGACGATAGACTGTTTGTATTTATTAAACTGGAAGGCGACAAAGGCACTTTTAATGGCCTTGACAATGCTGCCATTGAAGAGCGACTACAAGCTATGGAAGCCAAAGGGCACCCGGTGGTTTGCATTACCCTGGTCGATAAAATCAATCTGGCTCGTGAATTTTTCCGCTTCGAAATAGCAACTGCTGTTGCCGGAGCGGTTATGGGAATTAATCCATTCGATCAACCAGATGTAGAAGCCAGCAAAATTAAAACTCGAGAACTCACTGATGAATATGAATTATCAGGCAGCCTGCCTGCTGAAAAAGCATTTTTTGAAGAAGGTCAAATCAAATTATTCAGCGATCAAACCAATATTGATGCTTTGAAGAAGTCTGGTGCCACTGACACCCTTATGGGTTTGCTTAAGGCGCATCTGGCACGATTGAGCAAAGGCGACTATTTTGCTTTACTCAATTACATTGAAATGAATAAAGCACACGTGGAGATTGCTCAGCAGATTCGTTTGTCGGTGCGAGACAAAAAACATGTAGCCACTTGCCTCGGTTTTGGACCGCGGTTTTTACACTCCACCGGTCAGGCCTACAAAGGCGGCCCAGATAGCGGTGTAGTGCTGCAGGTAACTTGCGATGACAAACAAGATCTGGCGGTGCCCGGTCAAAAATATAGTTTTGGTATCGTCAAAGCCGCTCAAGCACGAGGTGATTTTGACGTGCTGGTAAGCCGCAAGCGTCGCGCCCTGAGAGCTCACATAACAGGCAATCTTCAAACCGGATTGAAACAGCTCTCTGACGCCATTAGCCAGGCCATTAATTAGTTTGGAGTCGCTTGTAACGGCTAAAAAGCATACGCCCAGGCACTATTACGCTTTGCTCGTAAGTGTGATCGTGCTTTCGTTTGTAGCACCACTGGTTGATCACACGGTCTGGTCGCATATTTTAATTGGCATTCTTCTGATGTCGGTTTTGCTGCAAGCTGCGTTTTCTGTTCGCTCTGAAGAAAAACTCGACTGGCTCTCCATCAGCCTTGCCGTGCTGGCAACGGTAGGTTGGACCCTGGCTTTTTGCAGCAATATGGTGCCTTTTAAATGGCCGGTGTTTCAGATTTTGTCTCTGTCGATGATTCTTTTGTTTTTTATGCGCATCGCACGCATAATGGTGCTCGATATTTTGACCGGTGTGATCAATTCTAATCGCATCTGTGGTGGTGCCTGTGTTTATGTGTTGATTGGCTTTTGCTTTGCCATGATTCACATGATGGTGGCAATTCACGATCCCCATTCCTATCGGGATAATGTCAAAGGCTATGATTCAGGTAGAGAACGGCATGATCGCTATCCGCTGCTGATATATTTTAGTTTCTGCACTCTTTCGACTGTCGCCTATGGCGATATCATTCCCATTAGCCGCCTGGCGCGTGCCATTTCTTGCTTAGAGGCAATGAGCGGTCAGCTTTATCTGGCAATCATGGTGGCGCGTCTGGTTGGCATGCACACAGCAGTTAAAGCCGAGCCACGCAGGCTGGAAGCTGAAAAAGAGATCAAAGAAAAGCTGGCTGAATGAGTCGAATATGTAGAATATTAACGAGTCTATTTACTCAGTTCAGGTTCTAACTTAGCTACATCAGTTTTTGATTCGCTGATTAAAATGGCATGAGTATACTCTTTGAAGGCATCAATAATTTTATTGTGGAAAGTTTCAGTTGCCGAAATTTTGCGGCGAATGGCGCTTGATTCGGGCGTTCCAGGTTTATATTGCGAAGCTGTCGCATAGAGCTGCTTTAATTCTTGATCAAGAATTTCGTCGACGATATCGCAAGCTTTAGAAATTACCTGGTCGGGCGCAGTTTCGTCAGCGTTTGATGATGTAACTGCTTGAGCTTGAGCATTTGCCGCTTGCTTTGTATCTGGTTTCACTTCAGGCTGATAGCCTACCGCTATATTTTCTCCCAGCGATAGCGCGGCGTCGTGGTGGCCCATCAGCTCAGTTTCGCTCATAACGCCGCTCGATAGGCGAATTAAATCACCAAAAAGTTCTTTAGCTAGATGAGGCATAGTTTCAATTGGAACATCTTCACCGCCAATTTTCCAAACCGAATTTGCACCATCGGCGGTGTGGGCAATTTCCATCAAAGGTGGCATTTCGTCTTCACCAATACCATCGGTATCAAATGCCATTACCATTTCTGCAGGAATAACAAAAACCGCGATTTTGTGTTCGTGGCCGCGCACAATCATGGCCCAGTCGCGAGTGGTTAATCTTCCTTTGTAGCTTTTCTCTACCGGTCTATACCAGACATCGTCATTTCTTTTCTCAAATAGCCTCGGTTTTTCGTAAGAAACATAGAGATTTGTCCCGATGGCTTTTTTATTAAACTCATAGGTCAATTCGTCAAATTGTGCACCCAGCTTGTCAATCCAGGCGGTGACGTCCTCGAAAGCCGTGGCACTGGCAGCCTGCGCCTCCATAGGTTTTTCAACATCGGCAGGTAAAAGCCCATTAAGCCATCGGCCTGTCTCCTGGCCTCGCTTGGCCTTAAGCGCGTCAAATATTGCTTTGGAACCTTCAGGTACAGCAAGTTCTGGAGAGAGCTCTGATGCCCGCTCAGCCGCCTCGCGCATACGGGACACGTCTGCCTCTTTGTTTCTTTGCATAGCAAACTTGCCTGAGGCCCAAAGATCATTAAAACGACCCATCTTTCATACCGCCTGTTTGTTGAAAAAGCTGACATATAATACACTTATCGGTTACTCAAAGACCAGGTTTGCATTTGCATGGACGATTCAAGTACTCAGAAAGTTACTATCGAGAAGAAATATTGTCCTCAGTGCTTCCAACAGTACGAAGGTTTTATTGAAAATTGTCCGCAAGATCAAACGGTGTTGCGTGGCCCGAAGAATGATCCGTGGATAGGCAAAGTTTTTGCTGATCGCTATCTGGTTGAATCAGTCTTAGGACTGGGCGGCATGAGTGTGGTTTACAAAGCCAAGCATAAGTTAATGGACAGAACCGTAGCCATTAAAATGCTGCACAACGTTTTGAAGCAAGATGTGGTGGCACTGGAAAGATTTAAACTGGAGGCTCAAGCCGCCAGCTCGCTCAGTCACCACAATGTCATTACTGTTTATGACTTTGGTGTTACTCCTGACGGCGAGCCATTTTTTGTTATGGATTGTCTTGAAGGCGAGAGTCTTAAAGACATGATTGATCGCAAAGGTCGCATTCCGTTCGACCGCGCCTTATCTCTGTTCAAACAAATTTGTGACGGCCTGGAGGCGGCGCACAAAAGAGGCATCATCCACCGCGACTTGAAACCGGCCAACGTAGTCGTAACTAAACAAGATGATGGTTCAGAGCTTGTGCGGCTGGTAGATTTTGGTATTGCCAAGATAATGGCACAGCCTGGCAAAGAGCAACAGCAATTAACAAAGACCGGCGAAGTTTTTGGCAGCCCGATTTATATGAGCCCAGAACAATGTCTTGGCAAAGAACTTGATGTTCGCTCAGATATCTACGCCCTTGGCTGTTTGATGTACGAAACTCTGGCTGGAGAGCCACCTTTTTTGGGCAACGGTTTTCTTGAAACAATGAACATGCATGTGGGCGACGTGGCCAAGCCCATTAATGTGTTCGTTCCGGATGCCAAAGTACCGGATGAATTGGAAAATATTATTGCTAAGTGCATGGCTAAAGATCCCGCAGCACGCTTCAGCAGTGTGAGCGAATTGCGCGACACTCTGGTTTATATCACCACTGCGCTATTGGGCTCGAGCCGCACACATATTTCGAGTATTAGTGCTGCGCGGCCGGCGGCCAAGTCGGTGCCGGCAGCTAAACATACTACTCCGTGGGTGTTGGCCGGCCTTATGCTGACATTGTTGGTGGGAGTTATTGGATTTATTTCGCTGTGGCCTGGCCCTCCCGACGATCTAGGTACGCCACTAAAAAAGATGTTCTGGCAGTTGACACTAGCTGACGGTGACAACGCACTGAAGGATAAAAACTACGCTCTGGCCGAGCAAAAGCTCAATCAAGCTGAAGAAATGGCGCGACAATTTGGAGATCACAAGGTTCGTCTGTATCTGGTTCTTAACCGAAAAAGTGATCTGTACGAACACTGGGACGGACATGCTGAAGCGCTGTCAAAAGCTAACAGCGAAATCAGGCAGATCGAAAACGATCGGGTCACTAATGAAGCGAATAATTTGCTTGCCGTGATTGAGAAGCTGGAGAATACACCGCTAAGTTCTGCCACCGACGGTACTTCACAATTAAAAGCGGAGGCACAAGTGCCAATGTTGCTTTCGGTATCGAAGAAACTGCATGGCCAGAATCTTTATGAGAGAGAAGAATTACTTTTATCAAAAGCGTTAGAAGTAGCAAGAAAGCGTCTGGGCAATGACTCTGTGCAAACGGCCGAAATTGCTACGCAGCTGGCTGACTGTCTGCAAGCCCAGCGTAAGTACGAAAGAGTGCGCACACTTTTGGTCGACGCTGTAGCAGTCTATAAAAATAAAATTGACCGTCGACCAGAATTTTATGCTCGTGCACTGGCCAGGCTTGGTCAGTTCGACGTTGATCGCAGTGATATTGCCCATGCTGGCCCAGAACTCTCACAAGCACTAGAAATTGCGCGTAAGTGCAAAGCAGCTCATGAAATACTCGAACTCTGCCTTCGTAGTTATGCCGATTATCATACTCAAATCGGTAAGAAAGCTGAGGCTGCGGTTTTGATAAAAGAAGCTGATGCGATAGATAAGTAGTGTTCTAGAGTGAATTGCAAATTGGAATGTATGATTGCTCGCTTCAAGCCCGCTTCGGAATCAAAACCTTCGTCACCATAATCTGCACGGCCTCTTTATTCTGATTTATGGTGCAGCTGCGCAGAGTGATAATGCCGCTGTCAGGCTTAGATCGCAGGGCTTTGATTTCCAACACCTCAGTCTCTACATGCAAAGTATCGCCTGGCCTTGTCGGAATAGGCCATTTAACGTCGGCGCCGAGGCCTACAAGTGCTCCGGCACATGGAAATCCGCTTCTTACTAAAAGAGACATTGTCAATGAAGCTGTGTGCCAGCCGCTGGCGGCCAGGCCTTTGAAGAAAGTCTCTTGGGCCGCCTGTTCATCAGTGTGAAACGGCTGTGGATCAAACTGACGAGCAAACTCTATAATCTGTTCTTTTGAAATACTCAGAGTGTCGCTTATGAAAACCGCTCCGACTTTAAAATCGTCTAGGTAAAGTAGCCGCGGTGAATCAAAATCGTTGGATGCCATTATTGTGGTTCTCGTTTGTGATATCGAAAGTTATTTAACTGAGCCCATCAACTTTTTGATCATTGGTGTCAATGCCGCTAGACATGCTGCAGCACCAATTGCTGCAACGGCCATGGCTCCGAAAAGAAAGACCATTTGATCACTTGAGCCGGCGTGAAAGAATCCGCTAAAATAACCGGCCATCTTATTGCCGATGGCAGTAGATACAAACCACCCTCCCATGGTTAAGCTGGCCAGGCGGGCAGGCGCTAGCTTGGTTACCGTACTCAAACCTACCGGGCTTAAACAAAGCTCGCCAATGGTTTCAACAAAATAGACAGTGATTAGAAATAGTGGGCTAACTTTACCTTGAGCAGTTAGTATCGCCGCCGGTACCATAATGGCAATGCCTAATCCTAGAAAAAGTAATCCAAGCGCAAATTTACCTGGGCTTGAAGGCTGTTTCTCACTCAATTTGATCCAGAGCCAGGAAAACACTGGTGCCAGCAGAATTACATAAACCGGCTGAAAGGCCTGCAACCAGCTGGACTCAAAGTTAAAGCCAAACAAGGAATTATTGGTGCATTTGTCAGCAAAAAGATTCAAGCTTGAGCCGCCCTGTTCGTAGATTGACCAGAACAGTGCATTGAAGACAAAGAGGCAGAGCAGCGCACCCAGCTTTTTCCATTCGTCAGGTGTAAACATTGATTTTGGAGCTGTACTATTAGTTTCGTCAAGTTTATCCTGCACCGCTTCAGCTTCGAATTTGCCGCCGATTTTGTCTAGCACTCGCCATTGCATAACAAGATGAGCTAGACCTATACACATGCCGACGCCAGCGGCGGCAAAACCGAAGTGCCAGCTGGCCTCTCCCGGAATGCCGACTTGAGCCAGTATTTTTTTAAAGCCTTCGCTTTGCGCCAGATAGCCGCAAACGATAGGTGACATGGTTGCTCCCATGTTGATACCCATATAGAAGATAGAAAAGCCGGCGTCGCGTCTTGGGTCATTGGCGTGATAGAGCCTGCCCACCATTGTGCTGATATTCGGCTTGAGTAAGCCAGTGCCCAGTACGATCAAAAGCATGCCGCCGTAGAAACCAGTGAGGTTGGGAATGATCATGGTGAAATGACCAAGGGCGATAATTATTCCGCCCAGCAAAATTGCTTTTCTCGCACCGATGATGCGATCGGCGATGAAGCCTCCAGGAATAGAGGTCAGATAGACGCACATCGTGTACCAGCCGTAAATGTCAGAGGCTTTTTCAACCGAAAAACCTAGTCCACCTTGCACCGCCGGCGCCACCATGAATAAAATCAGAATGGCGCGCATACCGTAATAACTAAAACGTTCCCACAGTTCTGTAAAAAATAAAACGTTCAAGCCGCGTGGGTGACCGCCCAGCCCGCCTGTTTCCAATGCCGATTCACTGGAGAGATTAGTCATTGAATGCTCCATACATATGTCGCTGATCACGAAGGTGATGTTATTTAGCCGTTATAGCAAGAAAACAGATTCAACTATATAAGAAATGACGTGGCAGCCGCTTCAGGCTTGCTGCTACGAAACCCTATAATACAGCCACTTTAGAATCAGATGATTGAACACTAACTTGGATCGTTAAGCATATGCTTTTGATGTCGGGTTCATGTCATGCGCCTTAAAAGCCCGTCAGCATGCGGATCTTTAGCGCTTGTGATTTAAGCTTTTGGAAACCCTAACTCTGTGACGTATTTGAAGAATTTATCTTGACGCATCTGCGAGGCTTGATAGTGGGCGTTTTCATGAGGTTGATACTGTTTGCCTTTCCAGGCTTGTATATAGCGCCGTTATATAAAGTGCATCGTTCATGACGTATTGCGTTAAGTGTGAGACCGGGCTTATGATGTTTGCATAGAAACGAAATTGAACTCCATACGCAACTAGCTCGGCACCTTCTTCTGAAGCCCGAATGCCTGCTCTCTGTGTTGTGGTAACTGTAAGAGATGCTCCATCGGCCACTCTTTCAGAGCTGTTCGTCCAAGAAGACAAAAACACGATTTTGGTTTCTGCTTAAATACCACCAACAATATCGATTGACTACATCAACTACGTTGGCATTGCCACGTCGATGGTGTGTGCCACTGTCGGTAATACTAGGAGAACATCATGAGAAATTCAGCAGACGTTTCGGAAAGAGCGGAACTTCACGAAGAAAAGGGAAACTATGTAGAAGCAGAAAAGCTCTACAAAAAGGCCCTTGTGCTGAAATCAAAAGAAGTCGGCGAAGAGTCATTTGAACTTGTACCTTATATCTACAATCTCGGCATGACACAATTCGCTATCGACAAACACGATGATGCTTTGACTTCTTTCAATCGCTTACTCAATTTATTGACTCTGCAGCAAGCTGAGATTAGCGGCGATATTAAAGAATTGCGTTATTTGATTAGCGAAATACATCGTGAGCAAGATGAAGAAGCAATGCCTATTATGGTCAGCGCTTAGGCTTCAAGCACAGGAACAGGCGGGGACGAAAATATAAATCCCCGCCTCAAAGCAAAAGTTATTTGGCGATGTCTGCTGTGACAATATTATCCGGCAGCTTCCCGGCCTGAAATGACTGCCGCTGTTCCAGGTTGGCAAGGTCCATAGTAAATTTGACCCATTGATTTTCGTCGTTCAGCACAGCCATTTTCCAATCACCGACTGAACCTTTGGGAAATTCCCAAGTAATTTGGTCGCCTGACTCATTAGTAAAGCCTTCAGCTTGAGTATGCACAATACCAGGTTCCAGCTTCTTAAGGTTGGTCCAGACTTGATTGAAAATGGCCCAGCCCTTTTCGTCGTAAAGGGCCTGATGAGGCTTGAAACTGTAAATAACTTGCACCTGGTGCATGTACTGACAAAGCCAGCGCACTGCTGAATGTGGCATCACTGGCTCGGCGTCATCCAAAAGCATGCGCACAACATCAGCTACATACTCGTTGAAATCATCGTCGCCTCTAACAAATCGATCCACTTCAGCCACAGGATCGCCGTTGTCCAGATACAGAGCTATCTGTGACCAGACGCCGGTGCCTTCTTCTTCATCGCTTTCAATCTCGGCGTCTACCATCGCGTCAACGAGCCATTGCGCCAGTGCGTCAGTAGATACGGGTGTATTTTTTGTGCCAAAGAAATCCATGGAAGTAGTTATAGCCCTTTGAGGCTACTTCCGGCAAGTACGGCAAAGGTTTTAGCTAAGTTCTTCACTAGTTCTGTAAACATTGGCAAATTGATTTTGTCTGGAAGGTCTTGAGGCGTGTGGTAATGCGGATAGCGAAAGGGCGCAGTATCGGTAATCATAATGGCCGGATAATTCATTTGCCAGAAGCACATATGATCAGACAACGAGACACCAGCTACACTTTCCGGTGCGGCGATGGCCTGAAAGGGAAAATTGGAATGATTGGCGAAAATCTCGGTGCTTTCCCTAAGCAGGCTCGATGAAGTCA
Source organism: Candidatus Obscuribacterales bacterium (assembly GCA_949127735.1). Classification (GTDB taxonomy): domain Bacteria; phylum Cyanobacteriota; class Vampirovibrionia; order Obscuribacterales; family Obscuribacteraceae. The sequence continues at coordinate 22,211 of CASBPX010000007.1, forward strand.
AATTACTGACAAAGCCAATAAAGTCGCCCTGATCTGGATAGCCGCTTACGCCTGGGGGATAACTTTGACTTCCTGGCTCGCCGCTGTAATAGCCCATGGTCTCCAAAGAGAACATGGCACTAATTTTGTCGTTGCGAGCGCGGCATTGACGCGCGTAATGAAGGCTGCCCATGCCATCTCCAGCAAAATACGGTGACTCTTCATTGACAAATGCGATGAAATGAATCGATTTTTCGACCGGACAGTCTCTCATTAACTCGGCAATGTTTAGTAGCGCAGCCACACCTGTGCCATTGTCGTTTGCCCCTGGTGAGCCTGGCACAGAATCATAGTGGGCACCAACGACAATAGTTTCTTCTGGTCGGATGGTGCCTGGAAGCCTACATACCACATTGACGAATTCTGTTTTTTGAAATTCGAAGCGATCCAGTTCTGCAGCCATTCCAGAACTCTTAAACTGCTCCAAGATGTAGTCGGCAGTTCTATTCAGAGAACCCGGATTGTGTATGTTACGCTCGCCAATTTCGATGGCGAGATAGTTAAGGTGATCAAGCAAAGACTGTGATAGCTTCTCTATGTGAGGCCGCCTAGCTCTTCTTGCGTTTTATCGATCAGATGTTCCAGCGCCAGCAAGCTGTATCGTTCAAAACGATCAGCTGTGAGATTTTTATTTTCTACAGTCCGATTGAGCTCACAAGTACCGTTAGCCGCTTCTAATTCTGCTTCAAATACCATTAATGGCTCATACCGCGACTCTTCATGAGATAGACCCATGACTCTATCTGCTGCAATAAGAAAAAACTCCACACGATTCTGCATGCCGCGAATTACTAAACTAAACTTGCTGGTGGAAAATCGCGTGCGATAAAAACTGGTTGTTTTAGATGCCTGCCGCTGTCGATTCAGCTCGAGCGCTTCACTGGGGCGACTTGGCGCAACGCAAGTTAGGTGTAGTTGTTGGGAGCCATTGACGCGATTAATTTCTTGTGTGTAGGCTTCAAGTAGACCGTAGAGTCTGTCTACCAGAGCTACCATCGCTTGCTCGATCACGGCTTGGGCGCGTTCACTATTGTTGGCAGTTTCTTTAGCGCGTTCAGAGTAAGCAAATGACTTTTGTGTCAGATATGCCACGTAATCAGGGCGCACCGTCTGCGTTACTGACCTGTAGTTATCAATTATTTTCTGGCTGAGATCGATACTTTCTCGAACGATATTCTTTCGATCGAAATCAGCTCGTGCTTGATTCATTGACTGCACACATCTGTAGTTACGTTGCCACAGCATGACAACGTGTTTAGAATAGCGACTGGCAGCGGCTTTTCGTAGTTAATAAATATTCACAGTCATATGTATATACGACTTATTTGAGAGCGAAATAACTTGGTTCGTTGCCGGCTTTCCATTTGATATTGCAGCCGACACTTGGTTTTTGATCGATGCTCTGAGCTTTGTCAGTCAGTGCGGCATCAACGGCGTTACGCAAGTCGTGCCCGGTCAGTGGAATGTTGTTGCCTGGTCTGCTGTCGTCTAATTGACCGCGATAGACAAGAGAGCGGGCTCTGTCAAAGAGGAAGAAATCAGGAGTGCAGGCGGCGCTGTAAGCTTTTGCAACTTCTTGAGTGGGATCAAAGCAGAGAATAAATGGCAAGGAATTATCGATGGCAAATTGCTTCAAGCTTTCAGGTGAGTCTTCGGGATAAGCCTCCGCATCATTGCTGGATATGGCTACAAAAGCCACATCTTGTTCAGAGAAATCACGCGATAAGCGCAAAATTTCGTCTTTGATATGCACTACATATGGGCAATGCTTGCAGATAAACATTACCAACAAAATTTTATAGTCTTTAAATGTGCTCAGTGAAATATCTAAATTAGTCACTACGTCTTTTAAATTGAAATCTGGAGCTTTCGTACCTAAAGCCAGCATTGTCGATGTTGTCAGCGCCATTTTTTCTCCATTTAATATGCCGATTGTCTATGCTCCATACCTCATGCTACGCATTGTATATCTCTGACGTCAAATAGTGAAGTGTAGTAATGTTGAACTAGCTGAAGGGGTTTTATTGATGAGTAAGATTGAAGTGGTGCCTGAAGATTCTGCCTATCTAGAAAAATTGGATGAAATGGAGTTGCGTCTCAAGGGCATCCTTGGAGCGATCCCTGCTGGTGTTGTTTTTGTTGCTATGGATGGGCGTGTCGAAGCAGTTACTGATCAATTCGAAATTCTTTCTGAGCTCGACTCACGAGATATATGCGGTCGGAATATCAGCAAATTTATTCAATCGCCGTATTCTGAAAAAGAATTGGCAATGCGACTTGCCAAGTGCTGCTCTGAAGGAATTATCGTAGGGCGCGGCTTAAAGAAATCAGGGCTTGAGATTCCTATCAACTTTACGGTGTCAATGATTGATACAGCTGAAGGGGTAGGATTGATGCTCTGCATCCTTGATGCAAGCAAAAAATCTGACTTGTAATTCAGCAGCAAGAGAACGACTGGGAGCAGCTTTTGTCATTCGAATTTTATATTGCCATGGGCGATTCAATGACCCTCGACGATTATCCTGCAGGTGACGCCGAGAGACGCGGCTTGAACTGTCGCAAAGATATTGGAGCCGCCGCACTTCTTTATAAAAATGAATCTCAACTCTTTCCAGAACTAGCTGGTCACGACCTTGCTTCTATTCGTCCGGGTTTGAAGTTCGCTAATCTCGCTTACGATGATGCCACCACCGAAGACATGCTTTTTGAAGAACGCATAAAGCAATTGAATCAATATTCCACTAATCATTGTCTGATTACTCTCACCATCGGTGGCAACGATCTGCTGACTATCTTTAAAAGCATTCCCAGCACCAATATGCGCGCGCTTACCAGTGCCACACAAGAAGTTCATACGCGCTATTTGCAGCTGCTTAAATTGATTAAAGCAACTGTTCCTGCCAGCACAATTTTGTTGACTACCCTTTACGACCCTACTGATGGTACCGGCATCTTACCTTCTACAACTATGGGAACAGGAACTCTGCCAGTTACTTTTATCGAGCAATTTAATATCTTTATTGCTTCGTGCGCCAGGAGGCAGAAGGCAATCTTAGCTGACGTTTATTCGCATTTTCAGGGTCACGGAGCCGAGTGTGGTCACAAAGATAACTTCTGGTATTGCCCCCTGCAGCCAATTGAGCCCAGCTATCTTGGTGCTAGTGAAATTAGACGCGTCTGGTTCGAAACTCTAAAGCGCGAGCAACAAATCTGAACAGTGTTGCCAGTTATTTCAGGCCCATTTTTGCACTCAGCCATTTTTTTGTTCGCGTGAAATAACGAAAAAGAGCGTCGGTATTTTCGTCATAACCACCGATCATCGAACCGAATAATTCAGAGCAGGTCTCTCTGGGGCCCCAGTCGTCTTCTTTCATAAAGGTAGCCAGCTGTTCCACCATGCCTGGTGGCACATTCTCTCTATCTGCCTCCCATTCTTTGCGCAGGGCCGGATCTTTAGAAATAGTCATCATGTCGTCCAATATTTGAAAACACATGTTGCCCACTTGCAAACGAATAAATTTCGGTGGCCTGGCATCTTTCAATGCGGTGCTGCCACGAAACTTTGGCCGCTCATAAACATTCATATCTTTGCCATAAATTCTACCTGGCATTTCGGCCATAGTCAGGGCCGGATTATCTTCAGGCAAATCTTTGGCAGATTCGGGCCAGCGATCAATCATGTTTGGTGAGATCGTAATGCGGGTCTCGGCATCGTCGTCTAATTTTTTGCGCAAGGGAGCCGGCAGCGCGGCCACTGCTTCTTTAGCGGCATTAATAGTAGTTGGACTGACAGGCTTATGTGAAAACTGAGGAGCCGTAATGAATATTCTGGTCATTAGACCTTCTGCGCCAGGTGCTACCGGTACAGCCGTTCCCTTCGCTGAGGCACCAGGGGCGGTGCTAATAGGGCTGACGCTAGTAGTAGCGGTTGATTTTGCCACGCCGCCGCTTCTGGCTCTAACAGCATCCATCGAAGCGGCTGCCGACTTAGCTTCTTCTGTGCCCTTAAATGACTTGGTGACAATTTCGTATGTTTGATTGGCTCGCGCAATTTGCCCCAGAGCAACAAAGCAGTGACCGCTGTAAAGCCAGACGACAGCAGATTTGTTGCCGTTCTGAATAGACTTGCCGAAATGTTCTGACGCCGCCTGGTAATTTTTAGCTGCGTATGCTTTTAAGCCTTCATTGTATTCGTTGTCGGGTGCTGCTCCCTCGGCCGGCGGTAAAAGAGTGACAAGGGTTATGACCGAAGCTGCAGCAATTTGGATGGAACGAGCGATTGTCATGCAGTCTCTTTTTTCTACCTTGGACTTTACAGATTTTAAAACTTAGCCGACGAGGGGATTCGAACCCTCGACCTACGGTTTACGAAACCGTTGCTCTACCAGCTGAGCTACGTCGGCACCTGAACATTATATGAGAATATCCGCCGGTTGAGGCAAATTTACGGTGAATGGCTCTGTTAGTCTAGTTCAAACTTCAAATGCATTCGCCGATACTTGCAGCGCTTTACTGGCGCACCTGAGCCATCTAATAATTGTTTTGCTTAAATCAAAAACGGGGTACTTCCTCGTCGGGTGGCGCCTTGGTACTCTGAGTGTATACGGTGCGTGACTAAGCGAAGTGGTCACATTAAGCCGAGGGGTGCTGTAGAAACTTCAGGAAGGCGCCTTCCAGAAACACCACAGAGAGCCCGCATCGCGTGAAGGACTGACTGAATCGCGGTGAAATACTGAGTCCTGCAACGGACAGTCAGACAGTAGCAAGAACGCCGCCGCGACTGGTTCGGGCGGTTTTTTGTTATAGAAATATCTTAATTTACTTTGACTTTTGTCAAGAGTGTGCTGGGTTATACTGGGCCGGTTGCGAGGGCAGTCGTATTGGCTAGTTTGGTTTCCAGGTCATGAATTAAATGCGCATTGCAATGGTAGTTGGAACATTTCCTTCAACAGTCGACGAAGAACCGGGTTTCCCTGCTACATGGTATTTCGCCCTCAAGCTCAAAGAGGAAGGCCATGAAGTTCTTGTCTTGACGTTGCATCCTGAAACTGTGAGTGACTGCTGCACCGATGTAATTGAAGTGGCGGGCATTACAGTATTTCGCAAGCGCATCGACTTCGAACGCTATCAAGCTTTTTCGGGCCTGCCGTCTGTGGAGAACTATAATCGGCATGTGGCACGGGCTAAGGATCTTTATGAGGGTTCTAAAAAGATACTAGAAGAATTTGCCCCCGATTTAATCGAGTGCCAGGAATTCAACGGACTGGGTTTTTTCTTTGCTGCTGAGAAAAAGTATCCGCTGGTGGTGCGTTGCTATGGTTCGCTTTCGCAGCTAATTAAGAGTAACGATGTTGGCAAGTACGCTGAAGCAGACACCGCTATGATTGAAGCTCTCGAGTTGGCTCCAGTGGCTGAAGCAGACGCAGTTATTGTGATTTGTCGAGAATTGGCGCACCGACTCAATGGTTTGATTGGCAAACCAATTGAAGATTTTCATGTGATCCGCACCGCTTTTGTAACTCCACCTGGTTCGCCGCTAAAGACTTCCTTTGCCGCCGGTGAAGATTTTCCCAGAATATTTTTCTGGGGTCGCGTGCAGCGACAAAAAGGCACTGATACGTTAATCGAAGCGCTACCAGCTGTTCTCAAACAATTTCCCACAGCACATTTAATTCTTGGCGGCAATGATTGCACTGAATACGGTGCCTTTACCTCGCAAGGACAGACTCTGCGTAAGCGTTTGGATGACCTTGGTCTGAGTGAGAAGGTTACTTTTACTGGATTTTTATCACGTGAGAAGATTCAGGAATTAATTATGGAGACCGATATTTGCGTTTTCCCGTCGCGTTATGAAACTGCTTGCTACAGTCTTTTGGAAGCACAAAGTTGCGGAGCTTGTTGTGTCGCCACCAGTGTTGGCGGTCTGCCGGAATATCAAATAGCAGGTGAAACTGTCATCCTGGTAGAACCCAAAGATCCGGACGCTTTAGCTGATGGTTTAATCAAACTGGCTTCAGATCAGAAGTTACGTGAAAACTTGTCGAGGAAGGGGTTAGAGAATTTGCACAAGGTCTGCGATCTTGGCACCAATTACGATTTGAGCTTAAAGGCCTACCAGCAGGCATTGACTAATTTTAGAGCGCGAAATTCTAAAGCGCAAAACGGTTTTGTGGTAGTGGCAAAGTGTCTGGGCGACTCACTTACACATGACGGCGAAGAGTTCGTTTTGAAGAAAGCTGTGCCCTGGATTGCTGCCGGTTTTGATCGTGGATATGATGCGGCTATACGCGCCGCCTATTCTGATGCATATCAAAGGGGCTATGACGCCGGTGTACGGAACCGAGAGCCATTGCCAGTTGAACCGACTCTTACTTCGCAAATAAGGGGTGTTGCTGGTAGAGCCAAACGCAAAATTATGCGCGGTGTCTTTAAGTCAGATAACTAGAACTTTGCTAGTTTGAGAAGAGCCAGCAAAATTATTTTGCAGTCTAATATTGGATTGCAAGCGACCATATAAGCCTGATCCAGCTCATCGAGTTGGGCTGAGCTGAGGCCTTCGCTTGCTTTTAAATTAGAACGGCTGATTAGTCCGGGTGCCAGTTGATAATACAAATCGGGACTAAAGACGCTGTTATCAGCCTCGAGAGAAACAATACGCGGCCCGATCAGGCTCAATTCTCCGGTGCATACGTTCCACAGCGCAGGTAGCCACCATCCTGGAGCTTGCTTCTCTAGTGCCTTTGAATCAGTGCGCGCCAGAATATTGATGTGTGTTTTGCGATTTGCTTGACCAAGAATTGGCTGTGGCGCAATCATACCTACTTTCAAGAAAAGCAAAACCGCCAGAATAGGGCTCAGTAACAGCAGCAACATAAAACAGAGCAAAGACTCGATACTTCTTTTAAGCCCTAAATAAAGGCGCTTAGTGAGGCCTTGTTGCTCGTCAAAAAGCAAGTAATTAGTCATTGCCGTGCCCACACTTCTCATGGCATAGTTCTTACTCTTAAGTTCTAAAATCACGGCATTATTTAGTTGGCGGTGCTGCCAATTGCCTTGATAAAGCAATTTAAAAGCTTGAACAAAATAGGGCTCGGTGCTGTTATCGCTGAAAATGAGCTGCGTAAAGCCGTGTTGCTGAAGAAATTGAAGTGCATCGGCCATGCGTTGCCGGCTGCTTTTAAAGTCGGTGGATTTGTTTAAAAATGAATAGACACCCTGTTCTGCCATCCACTTTGAGGCTGTGCCAAAGTCAGGCACCAGAGCTGTTAATCGAATGTCATCCTGGGCTGCCGACTCTAAGAGTTTTTTTGACTGAGAAGATATTTCAGCATGGTTCAACAGCAGCAGTACTTTCTCTTTGCTCAGGTTTGTTTCTGGCTTCGTCAATCTAATTTCTCTGATTGCTGTTCCGACTTTTTAAAAAACTTCCTGAATGTGCGTACGTGTTTCACGGTTTCTCTCAGTATTCCAGGCTTTGCTACTGCGGCATGGCCTTGCCTGAGCAAGCGAAAACTCAGCAATTCAGCTTCTTCCAGGTGCTTTGACCAAACTTCATCTGAATGGGCGAGTCTTTCGTAGAGCCTGGCGCGCTCGGTTTTTAATTGTGCTAGTTCATCCATCAGTTCACTGAACTGCTCAAGAGACATGTTTACTCTCAGACCTTCTTTAAGGCTGTTAAGCTTTTCTGTGTTTAAATGCCATATGCCGTACTCCAGCTTTTGAGCTTCGCTTAACTGGCAAGGCATGTCGAAGGCCTCTTCGCAAAGCTCATGACCAAATGGTATGCGATACTCGCAAACAATGTCTTCTGTTTTGACGAACTCTCCTTCTACCGACAGTTTGAGAAGCAGGGCATAATCTTCCAATCTGGAAAAACTGGTGTCGATAGCTAGTGGCACTGGCAGCCGGTCACGGTCAATCATGTATGAGTGGATGACAATGAAGTTGCCTTTCCATAAATCACGCCGACTGTCACCCCAGAAAAACCACTTTTTCTTGGCCACGTTGTATGAATTGCCGTTGACATTTTTTGTCACCGCTAGCCTTGTCCGTCCGAACGCTACTATGGCTTTAGACTCGTGCAACAGATTTTTTAGCGTGGCGTAACAGTCGTGATAAACCACATCATCATGATCAAGAAATGCCAGATAGCGTCCTGTGGCCGCTTCAATGCCGCTTTTTAGTGCCAATGCCCGTGTGTCGCCGCCATCGGCCGTCGAACAGTCGATTATTTTTACTGTTGGAGAATGGAGCCATGGTTGTTGGGCGCAAGTCGATTCTACTGCCGCTAATTTTGGTTGGTCAAAATTCTTGACCACCACCACTAATTCAAGCTGTTCAATGTTTTGCAAACACACTGAAAATATGCACTGCTCAAGTTCTTCGAGTTTAGCTATGTCATGAAAACGCACTACAACTGATATCAAGTCTTGAGCCAGCATTATTCCCACCGTGCCTGGGAAAAGGTAAAGTGGTGCTCAAAATTGACAACGCTGCTGGCATTGTCGGGAACACTAAAGTTATTGATTAGAGCCGGCATTTGTTCGCGGCTTTCAAAAAACTTTCGCTCCAACATTTGCTCTTCCACCCACTGTTGAAAGGCTTTCGCATGCCATTTTGCAGCCAGTGCCCGGGCGGAGACGAAAATCATCTTTTCAATTTTGCCTGATGGTTTGCGACCAATCACTTGATGGCCAAAGTAGGCATCGTGACAGAGCTTTGTGGGAAAGTTGGCACAGCGTGCGCGCCACGACAGATCGACATCTTCCATGTACATAAAGAAGCGATCATCAAAGCCGCCAATTTGAGCATAAATTTGTGCTGGTATCATCAGGCAAGCACCACTTGTCCATGGTGTATCAAATGACTCTGGGTCGTATTGTTTGGGATGTTCTTCCGGAAATTGACGGGCTTCGACAAGGCAGGGACCAAATTGTGCCTGAGTTTCGAGCATGCGTTCAATGGCCAGTCGATGAAAAACTCCGTCAGGGTTGACGCAGATAAAATAGCTGCAATTATGTTCGTTAAATGCAGTCTCCATCAGGCGATTCATGCCGGCTCCAAAGCCAACATTACCCTGAGAAGTCAAACTTACTATTGAGAATCCTTGATCTTTGTAGTTATCTTGCCAGTTTTGAAAGTGGGCACTACTGTCTTCACCATTGTCCACAACGAAAATCACCAATTCAGCTTTTTCTTTCAGCACCGCGCTACAAAGTGATATCGAATTCAGAAGTTGCTGAATTTGTGCAAGGGGATTGTTGTAAGTGACGATGCCGAGCGCAACACGCAAGGTAGACTCTCCAAATTGAAAAAAGTAGATAAACCATAATTGATGCTCTGCACCGTAATTCTAATGGAAAAGCGCGGACAGCGAATTAAGCTTGTGAACCATCAGCCCTGTAGGCATCATATTTCTTTACCTGGAAGCAGATAGGAAAGGAATTATTGTCTAAAGCCTAACTGGTAGTCATGAAGAGAGATTCAAGGCCAATGACCATGCAGCGTGGCCTGCCCTGAGGAGGTGCTGGTTTAGTGTCGATAAATGCTAGAATACTCGTCTCATAAGTCTTTCCTTCATGCAAACGCGATGATTCGGACCACCACTCTCCCTAACGGGGCAAGAATAGTGACCGAGGTTGTGGAGTCGGTCTATTCGGCTGCCATTGATCTCTGGATAGAAGTTGGCTCTGCCTACGAAACGGCTTTGAACAATGGCGTCTCCCATTGCATCGAGCATATGCTGTTCAAAGGCAGCGAAAAAAGATCGGCTGAGCAGATTGCCGAAGATATTGAAGACGTTGGTGGCATGCTTGGTGCCTCCACATCAAAAGAACTGACAAAAATTTATGGCCATGTGCTCGGTGAGCATTTGCCCGTGGCTCTCGACATTATGATCGACATGGTCACCTCGCCTAGATTCGACATCATGGATCTCACGCTCGAGAAGCAGGTTATTCTCGACGAAATGCAGATGTACGAAGACGATTCCGCTGATGTTGCTCAAGAGCTTGCTTACCTCAATTTATGGAAAGGTTACGCTCACAGCTATCCGATTATCGGCACTGTTGATACCGTTCATGGTATCAATCAACAAATGATTTACGAGCATTATCAGCGCTTTTATCGCCCTGAGAGAATGGTCATATCGATTGCCGGTAACTTTGACGAAGAGGCCACGATCGCGTGGTTGTCTAACGAGCTCGGCAAATTGTCGCCGGGTCAAGGGCCAAAGCCACCTACCCCTCAGCCTCGAGTGTTCAACATTGTGCGTGACAAAGGCATTGAACAGGCGCAGCTGATGCTCACTTTGCCGAGCTTGAATCATAGTGATAAACGCATTGATGCCATGCAAGTGCTCGACTTAAATCTTGCCGCTTCAGCTTCTTCGCGCTTGTTTAGAGAAATTCGCGAAAGACGCGGCCTTGTTTATACAGTGGCCAGCATGCAACATTGTTACCGCAATTGCGGTCAGTTTGCCATCTACGCCGCCATGACACCAGAGAACACAGGCCCTGTTTTAGACCTGATTATTCAAGAGTTAGAACGCGTAAAAACTGAAGGCTTTACTGCAGCTGAAATTAAGCGCGCCAAGACACAATTGCGCAGTGATCTGCTGATGGACTTAGAATCAATGAGTGCCAGAAGCACAAACAATGCCTCAGACTTGATGCATTACAATCGCATCGTACCATTAGAAGAATCGCGCACTGACATTGAAGGTGTCACTAATGAAGCGGTTATGGAGCTGGCTAATTTCCTATTTAAAAAAGCATCGTTGTCACTTGTAGTAGTTGGACCTAAAGAAGAATTAGCGGAAAGCTACCAGTTAAATCTATCTTGAAATTTTCACTTGAATAAATTGGAGAAAATATGTCAACTTTAATCGAAGAAAAAACAGGCACCGTTACTCTGAAGGTTAAGCGCCTGCCTCACTGCAAAGCATTGCCAAAATATGCCACAGCAGGCTCGGCCGGTCTTGATTTAACCAATGCTCTGGCCGAAGCGGTGATTCTTCAGCCTGGCGAGAGGTGCCGCATTCCCATCGGTATCATTGTTGAGATTCCTGTGGGCTATGAAGGTCAGGTAAGACCTCGTTCGGGTCTGGCAGACAAAGCTGGTATCAGCCTGACAAATTGCGTGGGCACCATTGATAGTGACTATCGCGGCGAAGTACAGGTGCTCGTTATTAATCATGGTGACAAACCATACACCTTTGAACCTGGGGAAAGAATTGCCCAGCTGCTGATTACACCTGTGCCCCGAGTTGAAATTGTAGAAGTAGACGAGCTTGCCGACAGCGCCGAGCGCGGTGCTGGTGGTTTTGGCTCTACTGGTCGGCTTACTTAAGGCCAATCATATGCAAGAAACAGATCGAATAAAAGTAGCAATAGCCGGTGTTAACGGCCGAATGGGGCGCGCCAGTTTAACACCGTTGCTCACTGATGGTGCCTTTGAACTGGTCGGCGCTTTTGGTCGACCAGGGGCTAAGTACATTGGCTGTGATATTAGTGAGCTCACCGATGTCACTGCCGATAATAGTCATCTTGGACTGCCTGTTTGCCAGTCTTTTGAGGCTATGCTGGAGCTCGGCAAACCTGACGTGATTCTCGATTTTATGATGGCGGATGCCTCTTTTGAGTGCGCTAAGAAGGCTTTAGATAACGGCATCAGGCCTGTAATCGGTACCTCTGGTTTAAGCAAAGAACATATTCAAGAACTGGCGGTACTGGCCGCGGAAAAAAATCTTGGTGCCATGGTGATACCAAATTTTTCCATTGGTGCCGTTTTGATGATGGAATTTGCTAGACAAGCCAGCAAATTTTACAGCAATGCTGAAATTGTCGAGATGCATCACACGAAAAAAGTAGATGCGCCATCAGGCACCGCTATGCACACATTAAGTAAAATGGCTGCCAGCGATAAAAAGTTCAACGTTAACGAAATCAACGAGCATGAGTTGTTACCTCATGCCCGCGGGGCCGAACACAGCTCTGGCGTCAGAGTTCACTCTTTGCGCTTGCCCGGTTTGATCTCGCATCAAGATGTTATTTTTGGCAGTGACGGAGAACTTCTGACTATCCGTCATGACAGCTTTAATACCAACTGCTTCTTAAAAGGCATTGCCCTTTCTGTCAAAGCGGTAATGAATATTTCTGAACTGAAGGTCGGTTTGGAGACCATATTAAAATTATGATTCTATGCTTAGTCAGGAGATATTAGATGATTAGCACCGACGCTCGACTGTTTGGTCGCATGTTAACAGCCATGGTCACCCCTTTTGATGAAGAGTTGAAAATCGATTTCCCTGCCGTAGACGCTATTGTCGAGCATCTGATCGCCACTGGTACCACAGCAATTGTGGTTAATGGCACCACCGGCGAGAGCCCAACACTAGATGACCATGAAAAAGAAGATTTGCTCAAAGCTGTGATCGCGGTGAATGACAAACGCATAAAAATTATCATGGGCACAGGGTCTAACGTAACCAGCAAGTCTATCAAGGCAACAGAAACTGCAGCAGCTCTTGGTGCCGATGGCGCGCTGGTGGTGGCACCATACTACAACAAACCCAGTCAGGCCGGTCTGCTTGCTCACTTTGGCGTCATTGCCGACGCCTCAAGCTTGCCGCTTATTGTCTACAATATTCCCGGCCGCACTGGCATCAATATTGCCGCTGATACTATTATCGCTTTGAGCCAAAGTCACAAGACGATTCACGCCCTCAAAGATTCCACCGGAAATGTCGAGCAGGCCTCAGACATTGCTGCTGCAGCCAGGGCCGATTTCAATATTTATTCGGGCGATGATAATTTGACCCTGCCGTTTTTGTCTGTTGGTGCCTCTGGTGTGATTTCGGTGGCCAGCCATGTTATCGGCAAAGAAATCATATCTATGCAGAATGCCTTTTTTGCCGGAAAGCCAGATCAGGCCCGGGCCATTCACTATCATTGCATGGCCATGTTTAAGGGCTTGTTCACGGCACCGAATCCGACTTGTGTTAAGTATGCTCTGGCAAAAATGGGGCTCTGTCGGCCACACCTGCGTTTGCCCCTAATACCGCTAGACAGCGCACAGAAAGCGGCATTAGATGAAGTACTTAAAAATTACAGTTTAGAAAAACGCGAAACAAAAGCATTACAGCCCGGTTAAGGCCGGTTGAGGCAAAAGTAAGATGATGAGGATTCCCAGGTGACTGACGCAAAACAACTGAATGAAATTAAGCCCGAGTTGAAGCCGACTTCCGCTTTTTCCACCAGCAAAACCCTTAAAATTATTGCTCTGGGCGGCCTCGGCGAAATCGGCAAGAACACCATGGCCATTTGCTATGGTGAAGACATTATTCTGGTTGACGCCGGTTTAGCTTTTCCTTCTGAAGAAATGCTCGGGGTCGATCTGGTCTTACCAGATTTAACTTTCCTGGCTCAAAATCAACAGTATCTGCGTGGTCTTGCTGTGACCCATGGACATGAAGATCATATCGGCGGCATCCCTTTTTTGCTGCGTGAAGTGACCCTGCCCAGTATTTACGGACCGGCTCTGGCTCTGGGCTTACTCGAGAAAAAACTCTCTGAGGGTGGTTTGCAAGGACGCACCAGTTTGAAGCAAGTGAAGCCACGACAGCGTGTGCAAATGGGTTGCTTCAATGTGGAGTTTATTCGCTGCACCCATTCTATTGCTGACGCTTTTTCGCTTGTGATACGAACACCCGTGGGAGTTCTTCTTCATACGGGCGATTTCAAGTTCGACTTCACTCCTGTTGATGGAGAACAGTCTGATATTGCCAGTATCGCTGCTGCCAGCGAAGAGGGCATTTTACTTTTAATGAGTGACAGCACCAATTCTGAGCGGGAAGGTTTCACACCATCTGAGCGCACAGTTTGGGCAAAAATCAACGAATCGTTTGCCAATGCTAAGGGTCGCATCATAGTCACCACTTTTGCCAGCAATGTGAATCGCGTCAAACAAGTTTTGCAAGCCGCCATGAATTATGATCGCAAAGTAGCAGTGTTAGGCCGTTCTATGCTTACTTTCGCTGGTATTGCCCGTGAGCTTGGTTATATGTCTTATCCAGACGGTTTGCTTGTGCCTGTTGATCAAGTCAATCAGCTGCCGAAAGATAAAGTGGTAATTCTTACCACCGGCAGTCAAGGCGAACCGATGTCGGCTTTAACGCGCATCGCCAACGACGAGCACCGTGCCATCAAGATCAATGCTGGAGACACCGTGATTATTTCGGCCACTCCCATTCCTGGAAATGAGCGCTCTGTAGCCAATACTATTAATGCTCTATGTGTTCGTGGTGCCAAAGTAATTTACGGTCGTGATGCTGGTGTTCATGTCAGTGGACACGGCTGTCAGGAAGAACAAAAGCTCATGATCAACTTGTGCAAACCTAAATTTTTCATGCCGGTGCACGGCGAATATCGCATGCTTGTTCGTCACGGCGAACTAGCTGTTGAGTGCGGTGTGCCTGAAGAAAACGTCTTCGTTATGGACAATGGAGAAGTGCTCGAATTAACGGCCGATGCCGGTAAAATGTCTGGTACTGTCGATTCAGGAATACTTCTCATTGACTTTAACCGTGATTTCTTTATTGACGAAGAAATCGTGGCTGAACGGCAAAGACTGGCTGATGACGGCCTTGTAGTTATTGCCGTGACTATTGATCAGTCAGGCAAAATTGTAGGCGGCCCTGATGTTACCTTGCGTGGTGTGATTTTGCCCCGTGGAATACCAGTGGAAGATTTTGTTCAGGAATTGAAAAACAGCATTGAGTCCATTGTGGCTACAGCAAGTGCTGGCCGGGCTATCAGCCCAGATGAAGTGCGTTCGCTTCTGATGGAAAAACTCGAATATCAGTTTGCCCGCGATTTAAAGTCTAATCCGCTCTTGCAAGTTTTGGCCATGCGTTCGGCAAAATCAGCTGAGCAAAATCAATCATCAACTGGAGACTTTAAAACTGAGCGCAAATTGCCGAAAACTTCCAAATAGTAGACTGAAATAGTAGACGTTAAGTGATTTATGACCTGGCGCGAATTAACTGCCGAGGAACTCAATAGCCTGAAAAAGGTGGCTATTATTGACGTTCGCTCCCCCTGTGAGTTCGCTGTTGAACATATTCCTCAAGCAGTAAACGTTCCTCTGTTTACAGATCAAGAACGCCAAATTATTGGCACCATTTATGCCAAAGAAGGTGAATCGGTGGCCCGGCGCAAAGCACTGGTGATGGTGGCGCCCAAAATTCCACAGTTGCTTGATGCGATTCTCAGTCACAGAGCAGGAGGTGTGCCACTTGTGGTGCACTGCTGGCGTGGTGGATTAAGAAGTGAAGCGGTGGCCAGTTGTCTGAGCATAATTGGAGTTGATTGCTGGCGTTTAACCGGTGGGTTCAAAGCCTGGCGCAAGGAGTTGCTCAATGAATTTCAAGATGATCAGTATGCATTTTCGATGGTGGTGCTCCATGGGCATACCGGCGTAGGCAAAACCGAAATTTTACGTCAGTTAAGTCGCCTTGGTCATTCTGTATTAGATCTTGAGCAGCTGGCCAATCATCGCGGCTCCGTATTTGGAGCTCTTAAACTTGGTAGTCAACCGACACAGAAAAATTTTGATGCCATGGTCTGGCAAGCGGTGCGGTCTTTTCCTCCAGGTGTGGTTTTTGTAGAAGCGGAAGGCAAAAAAGTAGGAAAGCTGTCGCTGCCCCTTTTTGTTTACTCGCGCATAGAGAAGGCTGCCCGTGTGCTTGTGGAAGGCAGTCTTGATGCCCGAGTGAAGCGTATTATTAGCGATTATACAGAAGTTAATTTTTTACCGGCGGAGAGTAGGCAATCTGCTTTGCAGTCACTGGAAGCGATAAAGGGCAGACTTGGCGGCGAAAACCTGCTTGAAATTAAGCGTTTGCTTGCACTTGATGATTTCTATAATGTGGTGGCAACCTTATTGAAAGAATATTACGACCCCATGTATGCCCGCGGTATCGCTAAATATGAGCCCTATGAGCTGACTGTTTCAGGCGATGATGCGGCTTTCGCGGCGCACGCGATCGCAGCAAAATTTCTTGCTGCTGCACCATAGTTTCAAATTTCAAGTACGCAAAAATTCACTCGCTATTTTTGGCAGATCAAAAGGAGTTCCGCTTGTCACAGAAAATACGGTCTCTGCCTCTGCCTTGTCGTCTACCACCTGTCCGCGCGCTTCTGCGTGAAGTTTGAGCAAATCGTATAGGTTGGCCTTGCTTAATTGCACCATCGACTTCAACATCAGTTGAATACCCCAAAGATTAGCGGCCACCGTGTTGTACCAGAAAGGCCATTTTGTCAGGGCAATATCTGCCCAGATTACATCTCCTTTTTCCAGGTCGAAAAGTGCAGGGATGGCAATTTTTGTATTGGCACCGACGTCAAGTTTATCCTGAACCGTTTTAGGTTCGTAAATTTCTCCTGATGCCGCCAGTTTTCTGCTCATCCATCCAGCAAAACATTCAGGCAAATCGCAATAGGGCTGATTGGTATAGCTCTTAAGTGCCATGACCACGTAACGAACGCCGCGCTGTAAACACTTCTCTTGCGAGATGTCGATAAATTCGCTGGCACCTTCGGGCGCGTCGACAATGTCTCCGCTATGGTGACCGCCGAAGTTTTTCAGATTGTAATAAGTGATGGCATCAAGAAAACAAAAATCTTTGTCGAAGAGCACCGCTGAGAGATCGAGGTCAGTGCGCTCAAGGCCATTTTTCCACCAGATAAAAAAGCGCAATGTGTCTGCCTTCGGCAGTGGCAGCCGGCTTCCGCGAGTTACGGTGCGCAATGATTTCGCGGCGGATCTTTGAGAAAAAGGCACCAGATAATTCTTCAATTCAGGGTCGATATAACACTTGCCCAGAGGAGCCAGCTGGGAAAATCTTTGCTTCAAAGTTTGAGTACAAATTGTCTTTACCGACTGACAAACTGCCGAGTGCAGCTCAGGAAGAGAATTAGCCACTGCCTGCGCTTTTGCAATTTGTCCTTTAGGCAAAAAGACTCGCAGTTCTTGAACAGAATTGCGACAAGCAAAATGATGCATGACTTGCAAAAGTACAGGGGTAGAAACTTTTACCGCGACTTCGCCAAACGATCTGAGCACCGAGTCAGTAGTCTTTTTGTCCAGGCGAAGCAAATGGTCTAGCCTGCGGGCAAAATCTCCCGGGCGCGACTTGACCAGGCCTATGACCTGGTTTGCGTCTTTACTCTCCAAGGCCTTTTCCACTCGACCATTGAAAGTATCCACGACCGTATTATTGCGCAGTATATGAAACGACTGCGCTGCATTGGCGTAACGCTTTTTATACTCACCAGGATGTAGCCTTTCTCCCAGGCGAATCCAGCGGCCTTTCCATCTGATCATGTCTTCGGCCATATTATTTTGGCCATCGAGAATTGACAGCAAAACTTTGCGTTCAGAGCGTTTGAACTGGCGAAATTTTACAGGCTCGGCCAGTGATACGTCGCCGTTGCTCATCGCCACTGCCAGACGCAACACATCTGTGGCGGTATTGCACAGGAGCGGTATGCGCTCAGTGATGGTCGTAAATTCGATTAAACTGGCGCACAGCCTGGCCTTAACTTCACGATTAGGTACTTCGGCCGGCAACATTGGTCCTATAGCGTTACCGTAATGACGCACGAACCAGACCAGATCTTCCTGGTCTTGCGATGAAATCGATGTGTTGGCAGTCGACAGCTGCGTGAATATGTCATCGAACTCTTCGCGCAGGCCCAAGTTGAGAGGCTTGAGCTTGCCTTCATTGAGTGAAGGCCGGGGCTGTTTTTGACTTGCCGGTAAAAGATGGCCGTCCCTCCAGTAATGCAAAAGTGCATTCCAAAAAAGCTGAGCATCGCTCATATTCATTACTTGTTCAGGAAAATTCGGATACATCGGCTTAAAGTCCCGATCAGCCCCGACTGCCTTGTGCAGTGACTGCATCACATCATTATTGACTGTGGTCAGGTCGGCCAGAGACAAAGTTGAACAAGCTTTGATCAAGTCTTCAGAAGGGGTGTAGCCCACAGATTCTAGATTTTTAACAAATGATGCCAACTCAGTGTTTTCTACCGCTCTTGAAGAAGCTGGAAAATCTATCAGCACCTTCTGGCAGCGCCGCACGCAAATTTCGTTGTCCGATTCAATTGTGTTGATTTCGACAGCCATATTTTCAAATCAAAAGAGGTGTTGCGGAGAGCGGTGACTCTAAAAGGATGAAAAGAAGGAAGAACCACCATAGCCGCAACATATATAACTATAGCTATAAGTGATGTCCGTGATCAATCAACTTCTTGATGCGCGGCTGACTACCGGATCTGCTGCAGCTCATAAAGATTGCCGGCCAAACTAATTCTCGGCGGAGATTTAGAATTGCGGCTATCTAAATATTGAGGGAAAGCAGTGCAGTAGAAAATCTCGCCGTTTTCAAATTTGATTTGCAAGTCGTTGCCTGCCAGAAGATATCGGCCGCTTTTTTTGCCGTCGCCAACATAAATAACGCTATTGTCGTCTGCAAATACATAACTTTCTGGATGGAGAACCGATTTTCCGTTCACTAGTTTTACGCTCTGGCGCAAATAGGTGCCTGAAAGGGTCGAATGGATAAATTCGGGAGATTTATCAGCCACCAGGCCGTTAAGCTCAATGTTTAGACCTTTACGCTTGATACTCCAGGTGGTGGCTGGCATTGTTTGGGCTTGACTGCCCCACTTGAAAATGATGGTATCGCCATCGATGCCGTAGGTGCCACACAAATTGGCATTGGTGGCTGATGCTTTTTGCCAGTCGAGATGTGATGGGCCTTCTGGTGGTATGCCGTGATAGACACGCCCATCAGGATAAAAATAGAACTGCTCTTCTTTGCAAATTAGCTTCTTTCCTTCAAATGACTGGCCAAAACGTGTGAAAAGGCCGCTCAATACTTTGGCGCGCTCACCGGCTCTGGCATTGCCTTGCAATTTGACTATTCTAGATTTTGTACCGGCGGCATTATTCTCCACGTCCGTCGTAGATGTAGGTGCAGAAGCAGGTGCAGTGCTAGTTTCAGATACATTGACTTTGTCAGCAGGAAAAATTGCCTTTATCTGCCTCAGCGAAACTTTGCGCTGCTCACCGCCTTTATATTGAAAAGAGGGCAGCATTTGCACTATGGCCTTCCCTTTAATGACCGACACCACCTCGGCCGGCAGCGGAATTGGGGTGCCTTCATCAGAAACCACGGTAACGCGATCGCCTGCTTGAGGTAAGACTTTCATGGCTGATTGTCTGGCCGCGACATGGTGACAAAATAATATGCAAGTCATCATGCTGGTAAGTAGAGCCAGCGCAACTTTGACTATGGACGATTTTTTGCTAGTCAAAAGTTGTCTCCAGCTGCATCAGGACGCCATCAAATTTTAAGCCATAAAGAGAACTTCCCCCTCGTCGAACAAGGGGGAAGACATGTTGTGGTGGATTAGGTAAGGAGGACTCAGCACCTGACGGGCTTTGCCGCATGTACTTTGTATTTCAATAATACCAGTGCCCGTTAGCCATGGCTGTTAAAAAACTTGAAGCAGAACTTGCCAAAGGCCGCAGGATTCTACTATAAGATTTCTTTAACGGTCAGGAGTTTGTCCAGGGAGAACTTGGAGTGGTTGTCCCTTGGCTACCTCTACCAGGATAGAGAAAGTCTAGAGCGCCCAGACCGAGATCTGTACTCAAAGCTTCTACTGGTGTGGGCTGCCCGGCCAACGTATCGCCATAAGGCACGTAAGGTGTCTCGACGACGGCTTTGGCCGGCGGCGTAATGCGTATATTGCTAGGGCAGAAGACATAAACCTGCTCGCTTAACTTATGAAAATCGCCATCTAATGCAGCGGAGGCACCAGCTACGAAATCAACCAATCGGCTGGCATCGAGTTTTTTCATGTTTTCGAGAGAAATTGTGGTGGCAGCGCGAGAGCGCAAGCATTCAACAATTTCTAGAGCTTCTTCAAACGAAACCGGTGTGAAAATTGAAATCTGTGTGCCTAATCTGGTTGGAGCGTTCTGGCGAACTGAACCTAGTGCCATCATGCGACGATCTTGCAAAGCAGGGAAAAGATCAATTTCTTTTTTACCTGATCTGGTCTCGTTAGCAAATATAGGTTTGTCCTGTGGGCTGTCTCTGTAGTCGTCAACCATGGCTTTCCCTTTTTTATGCTTGGAAATAATACTGAATTTGAAAATAAATATTGAATTGAAACAATTTTAGTCGTTTCCCAGGATTGCGCAAGAGGCACCACAACTGGTGACAACGGTTTAGAAAAGCATTTTGATATTATCTATATATGCACCAGATGTGGTTTCAAGGACATTTAAGGGCATTGACTAAGAAACAGTGGTGCAAGAAGCTCACAGGCTCTTAAGTCATCCAGTACAGTGACCTTTATATTGTTGGTTGAGCCCTCGAAAATCACTACTTCATGGCCGAAATGCTCGAGTATTGCCGCATCATCGGTGACACCAAGGCCAGATTGCCGGGCCAGACGGTGACAATCGATAAGTAGGTCAAAAGGTGCAGCCTGTGGCGTTTGCACTGCGTAGAGATTCTCTCTGTTAATTGTCTGGCAAATTTTTTCATGCTCTACCAATTTAATGGTGTCCGAAACTGGAGTGGCGACTGTGCAGGCACCTAGGGTGGTGACAGTAGTGATGGCGTCATTGATGGTTTTGTCTGAAACAAATGGCCTGGCAGCATCATGCACCACCACAAAATCAGGCTTGCCAAGTTCGGCAAGTTTCTCCAGCGCCAGACTAACCGACTCTTGTCTACTGCCACCGCCGGCGATAACTGTAATTGAGCCAGGCAAAAGGCGAGTTATCTCTGTCTGAATTTCATCGACATAACGAGCCGGACTGGTGACGACTATGTCTTTGAATGCCCCGGAGTGATATAGCCTGGATAGCGACCATATATACAGTCTATATCCATTAAGAGGTAAAAATTGCTTAGGCACGGTTTGACTGTTAGCCTGGCCACCAAACCTGGTGCCAGCTCCACCGGCGACGAGAACGGCGCTGACAGATCTATTTGACTGACCTTGGGCCAGATCGTTCTGACTGACTTCTGGCATTCACTTATAGAGCAGAGCTGTGAGCTGGCTCAGGAAGAGGAATGGTCATGGTCTGTTCTTCTACTTGCTCTTCTGCTGTTCTGTCAGAACTGACAGACTCCACAGCATTGACTGGCTCGGTGTCAAAAATATGGTCATCACCATCAACGGCAGCCTGAATTTGAGCTTCTGTATCTGCGTCTAGACTAGTTTCGAGAAGGGTTTCACGGACCTCTATGCCTGTCGTCTCGGCTACTACTTCAGCAGCGGCAGGTTCAGATGATTCGAAAAGTTCCAGCTGCACATTCTTCTCAACCGTGACTTGCTCGTCTTCTTTGCGATCTTTATTGGTGGCAGTCTCGAGCTGATGGCGCCAGGTTTGACCATCTTTAGAAAGGCGGAAATATTCCTGGAACTTTTTGGTGGTGGTGAGAATCGGTGAGCGACCATCTTCTTTGCGATGAATCAATTCGCGAATCAGAAGTTCTTTAATATGGTCGTAAGCGCCGGCACCACGCAATTTGATTACTTCTGATTGACAGACTGGTTGCTTGATGGCTATGGCCGATAGAGTGCGCACCAGGGAGGTGGGCAACTCGAAAGGCGCGAACTCATCTACAAGGCCTGAAAATTCGTCTTTGACCTGAAGCATATAGCCGTCTTCGTCGGCAATCTCTAAGGCACCATTGCGGTCTTCATAGTCATTGATAAGGTCAATCATAGCCTTGCGGATATCTTGCACGTCTTGATTGAGTGTGCGAGCGATTACCGCAGTCTTGATAGGCTTATCGGTTAAAAATAGAAGTGCTTCGATGTGATTTTTTAGGCTCATGGCGCTGTCAGCTCTCGGTGATGGTACTACTGTCAGTGTCAATGTTAGTGTCAATATTAGAATTGGATTGACTGATTGCTAGAGTCAAGAATAGCGGTCCGTAGAACGTATCTTGCTGTAAATCTATCTTACCTGCATTTGATAAAAATAGTGCTGCTAAAAATACTTCAACCCAATCTTGTTTCACAGATAATTTCATCACTAAATCGAACACTTCGATATTTTCACCAGACAAAAGATTGCCGATGATCCACTGCTCAATTAATTCGATTGATTCTTGTATATCCTCATCGTGAGCGAGATCCAGAATATCATCGTAAGCATTTACTTCATGGTGATCAGATAAATCAATGCGCGCTTTTGGTTTTTTATCCAGGCGACTTTTGTCGACTTTTTCCGCTTCGCGCAGAGCTGCGATCAGTTGTTCCAGGGTTACTTTACGTTCACGTACTTGTTGCTTCTTGCGCTGCGAACGTCTGACGATTGCTCCTTCAAGATCTTTAAAGGTCAGCTGTCTACCAACTTCTTGTTTGTTGGAGTCATAGAGAATCGGGCCGCCTTCATCATCAAAATCAAGAAAGTCATCACTAACCGGATTAAGGCTGCTATTGGCTAAAGATAAAAGTGCTTCGGCCTTCATGCGCAAAAGCACGGCGGCGTGGAAGATCACTTTACCTGATAGACGTAAGCTTTCTTTAGGGCTCGCGGCAATGGCTTTGAGGAATTTATCGCAGACGTCGATAATATCTACGTTTTTAGGGTCGATTTCACCTTTTTCCGCCATCTTAACGAGAATTTCGATACCACTATCTGGTTCGCTTTTAAAAACTGTCTCGCCTGGTTTGCCACCATTGGCCGGCAAATTATCAACAGCTAGTTTATTTGCATCAAGCTCGGCAAAGTCGAAATTTGCCGCTGCTTCAGCCAGTTCGGCAGGCACCTGGGCAATCAGCTCAGCGCGGTTGCTGGGAGAAAAATCTGTCTGTTGACCATCTGTATCTATGCTCGGCGCACCAGGTACAAAAGACTCTACCGGAAAGCTTCGCGTGCTTAGCGGACTGGCTTTTTTCTTACTAGCGGCAGTCTCAGACTTTTTTGTGCCGTCTGCTTTTTTGCGACCCACTTTACTAGTTGGCACTTTCAAGGCACTAGCTAAATTTTGTATGGTGGGATCGTTAAAGATATCATTACTCATGAATTAAGCTCCGGCTGCCACGGGCAGCAGTTGCTCGTCAGGAATATGCACTTCTTTAATGCCCACTACTCGTGAGAATCCGTCTGCTCTGAGCGATACTCCCACTGCATGGTCAGCGTTCTCAATCATTGGACGGCGTAAGCTCACCACCACAAACTGGGCGCTGGCCGACTGGCTCTTGACCATGCGGGCCAGTCGTTCGGCATTGGCACCATCAAGCATCATATCAACTTCATCAAATGCGTAGAACGGTGCCGGCGCAAAGCGCTGGAAGGCGAACACGAAAGAAAGTGCCGTCAGTGATTTTTCACCACCTGAGAGAGCTTCGATGCGCTGCATTTTTTTATCGCGTGGTTGCGCTCTAATGATCAGGCCGCCTTCAAAAGGACTTTCAGGATTTTCCAGCTCCAATCTGCCGGTGCCGTGAGAAAGTTCGGCGAAAATGTCCTGGAAGTTGGCGTTAATCGCCGTGAAGGCTTCCATGAAGTTTTCTTTTTTCAGTTGGCCATAACCCAAAATGCGGTGATCAATCTGTTCTCTTTCCGCAGTCAAAGTCTCTAGATTTTCAGCCAGTTCACGTTGCCGCTCTTCAGTCTGATTGTAATCTTCCAGAGCTTTCATGTTTACAGGTTCGAGCGCGCGCATGCGGCGTTCGAGTCTTTCAACTTGCTGTTTCAGTTGCTCTACAGTGCCGGCGTTTGGCGGCTGATAGTCTGGATTTTCAGCAAGAATGGCGCTGATTTGTTCTTTCACCACGATTAGCTGTTGTTCAACTTCGTAGTGAGCCATCTTGCGCTCATTTCTGTGCTCTTTAACGCGAATTAATTCTTGATCGATTTTGGTGCGCTCAATTTCGGCTGCTGTGACTTTTTCGTGAATGTCTTCTTTGGCCTTGCGCATTGACTCGAGTTCGTCAGAGATGGCCGAGACTTTCTTCTCCATCTCGCCGATAGCCATACGCAGACCGGTTATCAAAGCTTCGTGGCTGGGGCGCTGGCCTTCCAGATCGTCGAGTTCAGCACCAAGTTCATTAGCCTGGCCGGTCAGATTTTCGCGGTTGTTAATTTCAACGCGCTCTTCGGTTTCGGCCATGTCAATCAGACGCTGCAGTTCTTTGAACTCTGTTTCTACTGCTATTTGCGCCGCTCTCAATTCTTCCGATTCGTGAATCAGTTTTTCTAAATGAGTTTTCTTACCTTTATCACGAGCGCCTTCAAGAGAATCTTCAAGCTTGGTGATATCGGCTGTAAGCAGCTTGGCTTGGGCCTCTACCTGCAATGCCTCAGCATCGATGACGTCCATCTCGTCGCCCTTGCTGCGCAATTGCGGTTTGATGCTTTCAACGTCTAGCTCCATATCTTTAACAGCTTTGCGATTGTTATCGAGCTCAGCTGATTTTTGCGCCAGCACCTGGCGAGCATTGGCCAGTTTGCCGCGCTCTTCATTGAGAGCCACTTCCAGCTCTTTGAGAGAATCTTTCAGCCATTTGACTTGATCGCTCAAACTCTTAGCTGTTTGCTTAAGCACGGCCAGATCTGTTTCGCCGCGATTGCCGAAATGCAATTTAGATTTACTGTCGTTTCCGCCGGAGATACTGCCTGACTTATCGAATAATTCGCCACCAAGGGTGACCATGCGCGCCTGGTTAATAAGCTTGCGGGCATTTTCCATGGTGTCGACAATAATTGTCTGGCCGCAAGCATATTGGAAAGCTTTGACAAATTTAGGATTAAAATCAATCAGGTTATAGGCAAAATCAATCACACCAGGACGCTGTGGCAATAGACCAGGTGGATTGGTCTGAATTTTATTCAAGGGCACAAAAGTGGCGCGGCCGGCTTGATTAGATTTTAAATATTGAATGCAATCTTGAGCTACCTGGTCATCGTCAACCACAATGTGACCAAGTCGTGGGCCGATGGCCGTCTCGAGCGCTGTAGTGTATTGATCGTCAACTGTACCCAGTTGCCCGATGGTGCCGTGTACACCAGCAATACCTGCGGCCAGAATTGCTTCTACCGCCCGACCATAACCAGACTCACCGGCTACTTCTCGGGTGGTCTCAAGCTCAATTAAGCGACGATTAACAGTATCTTGAGCATGACGCTTCGATTCAATTTCTTCGCGTGTGCCTTCGAGTTCACCTTCGTATTGCAAAAGCGATCTTTCAATGCCGGCCACAAGAGCTTGTTGGTCCTGAAAATCACGCTCTTGTTTACTCAGTAAACCTTTGACCTGAGCCGATTTGGTGATTTGCTCTGTGGCTTTGGTGCGCAGTGATTCTAGTTCGCGTTCGAGCGCTTCGCGTCTGGTGCGAAGTTCAGTTTTCTTTACTTCGTAGGCATGTCTGTCATCGCGCAGTTTTTGCAAATCGCCATGCAGATTTGAAATTTTGTCCGAAGACTTGTCTTTCTCTTGACGCAAAACTTCGATTTCGGCCATTACGGCACTGAAGGCACCCTGCCTTTCCATCAGGCCCACACGCACAACTTGTTGATCAGACTGGTGTTGCTTTTTCTGTTTGGAAATATCAGACAAATGCTTATCGATGGCTTTGATCTGACCGCCGATCTGTTTTGATTGCTTGGATTTTTCGCCAATCACACCATTTAGGTTAGAGAGTTTGTTTTCTTCACGAGTCAGTTCGCCTCGTTTGGTCTCAAGCTCTTGACGCAAGAGCAGCTGCTCATTGCCGCCTTTTTCGCGAATCTCTTGATCGATACGACCCATTTCGGTGCGCAGGCCAAGCAAATTGATTTCGGTTTGCTCAAGTCTTTCGACCAGCTCTTCTTCTTTCTTATTTAGTTTCTCAATTTCGGCCAGCTCAAGAGCACAGCGGCTCTCGAGTTCAGTAGAACGCACGAATACAAGATCGCGTTCTACAGTCTCTTTTTGAGTTTTTAGCTCTAAATACTTGAGAGCCTGGTCTCTGTCTGTTTTGAGAGTCTCCATGCGAGAGAGAATTTCAGTCAGAATAATTTTTTGCTGTTCGATTTTCTCGCCCACAGATTCGAGCTCATTTTGAGCTTGATCGATACGACGGTCGAATTCGGCTACCCCAGCCAGTTCGTCGATAATTTTACGGCGCTCGGTGGCGCTCATAGTGACGATTCCGGTGACGTCGCCTTGCATAATGACGTTGTAGCCAGTGGGGCTGACGTTATATTTAGTCAGTTCTTCGTGTACTTCAGTAAGAGTAGCAACACGACCATTAAGGATGTAAGTTGAGGTATAGCCTGTATCTTTAACGCGTATGCGACGGGTTACTTCTAGTTCTTCACCATCATCATGGACGAAGCGCACTCTCACTTTCGCTTCTGTTTTGCCGCTCAAATTATTGAGTAAATCGGGCAAACGTTCGGCGCGCATTGTTCGAGTTGACGATAGCCCGAGGGCAAAGAGCAGGCTGTCGACGATGTTTGACTTACCTGAGCCGTTAGGGCCTGAGATTGTGGTGAATCCATCTAATAGAGGGACTAGTGTCTGCTTGCCGAAAGACTTGAAGTTATCAAGTTCGATTTCTTTGATTCGCAAAAGAGCTTCCCGCCTGGATGATGCTAGAGAGGGCACCTTACGTCCGAATTAGACTACACACTGTATTTAGTGTCAAGCAAAAGCTTTTGACAATTCGCAGAACTAATTTAGCCTGGTGTTAATATTAGCCCGAAATTGCCGTCCTGTCACCTTTTAGCTATAATTTGCCCTGAATTTTACCAGTAGATGTGCAACTCTGCACACTGTGAATATCTGAATGGTTCCATTTAGCAATACGCTCGTATCCTGCATAAGTGGCCCATTTGGGCATGGTAGCAAAACTTTTGCACCACTGGTGGTGAGGTCTATATACAACAGAGCTAAAATTGTTCTTTTAACCTGCGGTCCATTTTTTGACTATAGAAAGAGTATGGTCAAAGATATATACTCCTCAGATGTAAATGAGGACTCATAACTAGTGTCGCAATCTCATATTTCCAGCCAGATAGGCGATTTGCTCGTTGGGGCAGGTCTGGTAACCCCCGAAAGCATAGACGGCGCTTTGACCATGTCGCGCAGTCGCAAAATCCCGCTGGGTAAGGTCTTAGTTGAATCAGGCCTGGTTAGTGAGGCAGAGCTTAACGGCACTCTTCAAGCGCAAAATTTAATTCGCGAAAGGCTGATTAGCCAGGAGAAAGCCGGCGAAGTTTTGAAGCTGATTCGCGACAATGGTGGCAGTTTTGTCGACAATCTTTTCGCTATCGGTTGCGAAATTGACCATATAAATTTCAGCCGTAATCTGGGCAAATTGTTTGTTGATGCCGGCGCCATATCGCCTTATAAGCTTTCTCAAGGGCTTGAAGTGAGCATACTTTCGGGCCTACCCATAGTGCGAGTACTGGTGTTGCAAAAGTCACTCAATGAAATTGTGGCTTATGCCGGCCTCACTGCTCAATTGCTTGTTAATGAACGCAAAATTGGCTACGACCAGGCTGTGGGCGCTTTGAAGCTCTCACATTTGCACAATGAGCATATAGAAGAAATTTTAGAGTTCGGTGGTTTAAAGCGTTATCGCGAAGAAAATTCGGTCAGGCTGGGCGAACTTCTGGTGCTGGCAGAGTTGATTTCAGAGCTCGACTTGCTCTCTTGCGTAGAAAAAAGCATGGCTGAAGCCAAGCCCCTGGGCCAGGTTTTAGTTGATGAAGGAATTATCAGTGAGCTTATAGTTTCATCAGCCTTACGAGCTCAAAAATATATAGTTGAAGGTACAGTCGAACCGGTTCGTGCCTCCCAGATGCTTTCGCAATGCGCGAAAACAGGCCGTCCACTTGAGTTTTCGGTGAGCGAATTGTCGGCCATGAAACCAGTGATGGTGCGGCCTTTTGTCAGCACAGAAAATCTTAGCCTGGTAGATATGGTTGAACTTATCGGCATTGTCACCCGTTCTGACCTCGAACAAGTGCGTCTTGTCGAGCGCAGAGAGCCCGATCAAGTAGAGGCTTTTTTATTGAACCGCGGGTTTATTGATCAAGTAAAACTCGACACCATAAAAAGAGGCTATAGCCTCATAGGCAAATCAGTTCTGACTCCTGAGCAACTGATTTTTGCTTTCCATGTCTGGCTCTGGCGGCGCGGCGACTTTGTTTCCACCCTTAATTTGCTGGGCTGGCAACAATAATCGCTCATCCTTATATATGGAACGACTTTATAGATCAGTTGAAACTGCGCAGCAATTGCTCTGCCTGTTCTTTTTCCGCCTGCACTTTGGTATTTGCCAGAACTTGACTGAGTTGGGCTTTTGCCTCCTCAGTGCGATTGGTCTGACGATAAAGCAAGGCCAGGTTGTAGCGCGCTTTACTAAATTCAGGCGTCAATGCGATCGCTTTTTCGTAGGCCGAAATTGCTGGTGCAATCTGATTTTTTTGTGCTAGAAAAAATGCATAATTATAATGACAAAGTGCCTCTTGAGGGTTCTCCTTGGCCCAGAGAGCCAGATTGCGCAGAAGCTCTTTGTCTTCATTCATAATATCGAGTACTTTTATCAATGGTGTAAAAGCAGCTCTTTTTACGGCAAACTCAGGTTTTAATTCCAGAGCCCGTTCAAATTGCAGTTTCGCGCCGAGAAATTCTTTATTGTCCATATGCAGTTTACCCAGGGCAATATGGGCCGGCGCATTGTTGGGGCAATTGTTGACGGCAGTGGTGGCAGTGTTGATGGCGCTGTCGAGATCCCCCAGCTTTGCTTGACACTGAGCCAGTTTTATTAGTGCATCTGGATCCTTTTTATTGATGCTGGCGGCCGGGGCAAAGTAGGCTGCGGCCTTTTTATAGTTACCTGCCTGCATGCAGAGGTCACCAGCGGTGGTGAGCGCTAGTGTATTGTTTGGATAGCGTTTGATCATCTGATCAAGGGCATTTTGCGCATCTGCCGTCTGACCATTAATTTGGTAGGCTCTGATTTTGCTATGCCAGTAGCACAGGCCCAGACGACCCGAAATAGTGCTGTTTTTTAGGCTCTCCAGGGCCGTCAGGGCTGAGGTTGTGTCTTTGACTGCCAAATAAATTGCAACCTGATTGAGCACCGCAATGGGGTATTTTCCACCATCGGTAAACTGAGTATTTTGTGCTGCAGCTTTTTTCATGGCGGTGAGGGCACCACTCAAATCATCATTCAATGCCAGCAGGCAAATATAATTATTGCTCAAGCGAATTTGCCCACTGCCTGTTTCTTGGCTTGAGGTCAGCGCTGTGCTTAAAACACGCAGAGCTGCTGCTATTCGATTACGGCAAGCCAGATCGAAAGCTTCGATTGAAGCTGCATCGATGCTTTTGATTTTACGCAAGGTGCTGCCCGCACCTTCCATCACCGGTGGTGCGCTGAACTCATCTAAAACTTTTACGTCGGCGGCGGCAGAGCCTAAAATTAGCTGTTCTGCACTCATTCGTGTATGAGCGATGCGCTTCTGGTCAGCGCCTCCTTTAAGAGCTGCTACTTCCATTTCAATGTCTGCGGTAGACTTATCTGCCGGCCTGGCGGGCAATTGCATCGCACCCTCTTCTCTGCCAAAAGCTTGATAGCGTCCTAAAATCAAATGCAATTGCGATTGTGTTTGCCTAGCTTCAAAAGGCAAGCTGGCATAGACGTCAGCACCACCGCCGCCGGCTACACTAACGGCCATGCGTTTGTCTGTTTGCAATCGTCTTTTTAAAACTCTATTGGCGTAGACACCGGTGTCATCCGCCTCTGCCGCGTTTACGCAGAGACATAAGCTCAAGCACAATGCTAAAGCCGTTCTTAATTGAGTAATAACTTGCATCTCTTTCATCTGTTAGAAATTATATCTATACTGATGCTTGAGAGCTAAATGACTATGACTTACGCGGTAACCTTTGAATTAGAAGCTGAGTGTCCCTGGTCAGGGGCGCGGGCAGGGCGGTTTCACACACCTCACGGCACAGTGGAGACACCGGTCTTCATGCCCGTGGGTACTAATGCCGCTCTCAGAGCGCTGACATTTGAACAAACCGCTGACTGCGGTGCACAGATTGTTCTTTCAAATTCGTACCATCTATATTTGCGACCTGGCCATGAGCTCATAAAAGAAGCTGGTGGTCTGCACAAATTTATGAACTGGCACAAGCCGATTCTCACAGACTCTGGCGGATTCCAGGTCTTCAGTCTTGATCAGTTGCGTAAGATTACAGATAAGGGTGTTTTCTTCAAAGATCACCGAGGCGGCAAAGAGCATTTCATCGGACCATCCGAGAGTATGACCATTCAAAATGCCATTGGCTCTGACATTATTATGGCTTTTGATGAGTGTGTGAAAAATCCGGCCACATATGAGGAAGCGAAAGCGGCAATGGACCGCACCCATCAGTGGCTGGAAATCTGTATCGATAAACATGCGCGCCAGGCCGATCAAGCCCTCTTTGGCATCGTGCAGGGCAGTATTTATGAGGAATTGCGCAGAGAGTCGGCCAGGGCTGTCACTGCTCACGATTTACCCGGTTTTGCCATTGGCGGAGTGGCTGTGGGTGAAGACCGTAAAACCATCGAAAATGTGGTGCTCTACACAACACCGCTTCTGCCGCGAGCAAAACCGCGATATCTGATGGGCGTTGGTACACCCTGGGATATCATCTATGCCATCAGATGCGGTATCGATATGTTCGATTGTGTTTCACCCACGCGCCTGGCCAGGCATGGTGCCGCCTTCACTAAAGACGGTCGCATATCTTTAAAGAACGCTCCCTATCAGCGCGACTTTGGCCCTATTGATAGCGAATGTACATGTTCTACTTGCGCCAATCACAGCCGTGCTTATTTGCATCATCTGGTAAGGCAAAACGAGATGGCTGGCGCCATGTTGCTTTCCATACATAATGTCAGCTATCTCATTGATGAGGCGCAGAATTGCCGCAAGGCCATTTTAGAAGGGCGATTTGAAGATTACTTCAGTCGTTGGTCTTCAGCTCACGCGCCTCTTTAGACTCAATCGATTCAACATCTATGGTCTCAAGCAGCACTGGTTGACGGTCTGATTTATCGTTGGTGATCAGTTTAGGACCATCGGTGGAGTTGGTAGGAGCTGCTCCCATCTGGCCTTTCAGCATCATTAGTTCCATTTCGATATCGGTTTTGCCTTCGAAATTCTTAAACTGTTTATCAAGCTGGTCGGTGCCAAGTTCACCAAGGGCGGCTGCTTTCGCTTCACGCTCCTGTACTTTCGTTTCCATTCGTTCAATTACGTTCAAAGTGCCGTTGGCATTGGTCTTAGACAAAATTTCGTTGGCTTTCATTGTCGCTTTAGCCGCTTTATCGCGGGCAATAAGCACTTGTTTTTTTGTATGTGCTTTTTGCAATTCGTTCTCAAGCTCTGTCAGGCGCTGGCGCAGACCTGATGTGGCTTCTTTTTGCACTTTTAACTGTTGCTCGAGGTCTACTGAGGCCTGGGCATACTGTTGTTTTCTCTGTAATGCCTGCCGGGCAAGCTCATCGTTGTTTTGTTGCACTGCCATGGCCGCACGGTTCTGCCAGGTAGCGGCTTGATCTTTGTTTTTCTGCAGTTGTTGTTCGAGCTGCTTTTCGGTGGCAATCGCTTGAGCCACGGCCTGACGCACTTGAATAACGTTATTTTGTAAGTCGTTATAGGTCTGTTCCAGCATCATCTGTGGATCTTCTACCTTGCCCAGAATGGCGTTAAAGGCAGCCTTGATGATTTGTGCAAGCCGATCGAACATCTACTGATAACTCCTTATTATCTACCAAGATAAGTCTTATACTCATAGCATAAATTTGCTCTTAGCATGAAACTTCGCTTCCAGTTACCTTCATTTTCACTTATGCCCGCTTTTGGCGCTGTCAGTCTGAGCCTAAGACTAGACCTGCTTAATCTTAAATGCTTGGTGCTACATTAGTGACAGAGTTGGCTGTTTCAACGGGTTATCTATAAAGGCTTCTTAACGACATGCTGAAATCATTATGAAGAACGAAGCAGAGAAGCCCTCGGCAAGCCTTGGCGCTCAAATCATGATGGCTTCTGAACTGGGTTCATCAATCGTTGTCTTGTCAATTGCCGGATATTTCGCCGGAGCCTGGCTCGACGGTCAAATGCACTGGAGTCCTTACGGCGTTATTGTCGGCATTTCAGTCGGATTTGGTCTGGGCATAGCCTATATCCTCAAACGTTCCTCTGACATGGACAAAAAATCCTGAAGCCGCCATCTGCTATGATTTTCTTCGCCCGGCCTTAGCTGCGGCGCAATTTTTTGTGTTTTAACAACCAGTCAAATCAAATGGGAACAGTGGAATGCTAGGCGAAAGTTTACCCTTAAAAGAGTTAGTTCACGATCCGAGCATTACCAATATCGCACTGCCACTGGGTTTAGGCACTGTTGGAGAGATTCACGCTGACACCATCATTTTGAGTTGGGCGGCTATGGGTCTCATTCTTCTCGGTTGCTCGGCGATTACCAGCAACATGACCGTGGAAGGTCCCGGCAGCAAAGGCCAGGGCATACTCGAAGGTCTTTACACATTTATTCTCGACATTGCCCGAGGCTCAATTGGCGACCATCGCTATAAGCCTTACATGCCTTTGCTTTGCGGCTTGTTCATGTTTATTTTGGCCAGCAATTTAATTGGCATTCTGCCTTATCAAGTACTTGAGCACATGTCCTGGTGGCCCCATGTACACGGCAAACATTTCGAAGTTGCCGCTGCTACCACTGACTTTAACGTTACTGCTGGTCTGGCCGGTCTGGCAATCGTCACTTACCTGGCATCAGGCGTTAAAGTTCACGGCCACCACTACGTGGGCTTGTTCTTTTGGAAACCAATTGCTCCTCTTGAATGGCTCGACTTAGTTGTACGTCCGGCCACATTAGCTTTGAGACTCTTGCTGGTAATCACTGCCGATGAAATGTTGCGCAGTGCTTTCCTAAATATGTGTCCTGTAATTCTGCCTTCGCTGGTGATGGCATTTGAAGTGTTCATCGCTTTAGTTCAGGCCTTTGTTTTCACCTTGCTGACATCAATTTATATTGGTGCTGCAGTGGCTGAGCATCACTAATTTTTGAGTAGTATTTCGGATGCTGCTCTGTGCGTACAAGCAGTCAAGCACGGTGGTCTTGGCTACCCGCGTGTGTCCACCATTGATACAAGCGGCCTGCAGTGCTGCATTTAGTAACTAACATCGTTAGGAAATTGTTCACTTTTATTGCAGCCTTTTGACGCGCGTCACAACTCCCTTGGGTAAAGAACGGCTCGCCATGCGGCTTTTATTCTTATTTAAGCGCTTTTAAGCCCACCGATAGGGCTTCTTCAAACTGTTATAATCAGTACGCCTTTTGAAATTGGCTTTCGCGAAAGTGAAATAGTCGATTCGAAATGGATG
The DNA here is from genome assembly GCA_949127735.1 of Candidatus Obscuribacterales bacterium. GTDB lineage: Bacteria > Cyanobacteriota > Vampirovibrionia > Obscuribacterales > Obscuribacteraceae. The sequence continues at coordinate 55,748 of CASBPX010000007.1, forward strand.
GCGAAATTTTTTCGATATGAGTTAAGGAGATTTTCTGTGGACCACCAACTTATTGCCCAGGCTGGAACTGTCGCGGGCGGAGTAGATAGTCAGACATTTATCAGATCGGCTGCACTTCTGGGCGCAGGCTTGGGAGCAATCGGCGTCGGCGTACCTGGTATCGGTATCGGTATCGCTGCTTCCAGAGCTCTGGAAGGTATGGCTCGTCAACCTGAAATGCAAGGCAAATTGCTCATCAACGGCATCATTTTCGCCGCCTTGATGGAAGCACTTGGTCTGTTTGCTTTCCTGGTTTCGCTCCAACTCTTCACTCTTGGTAAAGGCTAAAAATTAGAATTATTAGTAGGAAACCAGAGAGTAATTCAACAAAATGCTCGAACTAAACGGAACAGTCATCGTACTTTTAATCAGCTTCCTGGCCTTTATTTGGGCTTTGAATCTGGTCTTTGTCAAGCCCGTCTCCAGAGTGCTGGAGGCCCGGGCTGCCAAAGTAGAGCAAGATTTGGCACAGTCCAAAGTTTCTCGCTCCGAAGCCGAAGTTGTGCTGGCCGACTATCAGAAACGTCTGGTAGAGGTGCGCAACAAGGCTCAGACGATTATCAATGAAGCTGCCACTGCATCACAAATAGTGCGTAATGAAGAAATAGCGAAAGTGCAAACTCAGGGCCGCGAGCGACTTACAGCTGCTCGCGCTGAGTTGGCGGTAGAGAAAACTGCGCTTGTGGATCAATTGATTGATAGAGAAATCGAATTGGTCAACATCATTATGGGCAAACTCATAGGGGCTGGCCATAAAGCTGTCTCTATGGACAAAACCCAAGTGAAGAGAGCGTTAGAGGAGGCCTGCTAATGTTTTTGTTTGCTGAAGTACAAGCCAATCCTCTTTTTGCCATGTTTGAAAACAATGTCATCAACTGGGTTTTGTTGGTGGCATTTTTCTGGTGGGTGATGGCAAAAAATCTTCCACCGGTTTTTGCTGCTCGTGAATTGCAAATCAACTCCACACTGGAAGCAGCGCAGAGAGCCCGTATTGAAGCCGAAGAACTTTTGGCTAAACAAAAAGCGGCGGTCGCCAATGCTGAAGTAGAAGCTGAGCAAATCGTCAGTGAAGCAAAAAATATTGCTGCTGAAATGCAGGCCACCCTTGAGGCTCAAACGAAAAAAGACATAGCCGAAATGTTGGTCAAATTTGAAAATTCGGTAGCTGGCGAAAGACAACTTTTGGTAAACGAGATGCGTCAAGCTGCCGTTAAGGCTGCTATCGAATTGACACGTTCACAATTGGCTGAACAAACCAGCGCGGAAGTGAAAGCCGGCTTACTGAGCCAGTTTATGGAACAGCTCGAGACTCTTAACGCCAAATCGATTGTTGCCACCGGTTCACTTGAATCAACTAGAAAATAACAGGCAGGTCACACTTAGAAATGAATACTGAACTGCAAGGAATCGCCAGCGCATACGCCGAAGCTGTGCTCGATCTGGCAGCGAAAAATGCGGAAGAAGATAAAGTTCTCAGTGAACTGCAATTGATTAACGTCGTCTTCGCTTCCGACAAAGATATGCATGTGGTGATAAATCATCCTGCCATCCGCGCTAATCAGAAGAAAGAAGTGTTGAAGACGGTTTTCGGCGGAAAAATTTCTATCTTGACCGACAATCTGATCAATTTGCTGGCTGATAAACGCCGCCTTGATCTGCTTCCATTTATTGAATCAGGCTATAGAGAACTGTTGAATCAGCGCAAAAATATTGTCAGTGCACTGCTGACTTGCTCTGAGCCAATGGCCGACAACAATATCGCCAATATCAAAGCACAACTGACCGAACACCTTGGCAAGCGCCTTGAGTTGGAAGTAAAAGTTGATCCATCACTGATTGGCGGAGTCGTTTTGCGACTGGGCGATCAAGTGATTGACGGCAGTTTGAAGGGACGTTTGAAAGCCCTGGAAAAAACCCTAATGAATGTATAAGTAATTTTTTTAGTTCGCAGTTTTTAAAATAGAAATCGAAACAGACAAGAAAATCTAGAGGTTAATGACCATGGCAATCAGGCCCGACGAAATCACATCAGTATTGAAATCACAGCTGGAGCAATACCGTTCTAAATTGAACGTCAGCAACGTCGGTAGCGTTCTTCAAGTGGGCGACGGTATCGCCCGCATTTACGGCATGGAAAAAGCCATGGCTGGTGAACTTGTCGAATTTGACGATGAAGAAAAAACTCGCGGCATGGTGCTCAACCTTGAAGAAGACAACGTCGGTGTTGTAATTCTCGGCGAAGGCAGAAAAATCAGCGAAGGCATGGAAGTTCGCACCACCGGTAAAATTGCATCTGTTCCTGTTGGCGAAGCGTTACTTGGTCGAGTGGTTAATTCAATCGGCGTTCCGCTCGATGGTAAAGGCCCAATCAACTCCACCGAAGTTTCACCAATCGAAGTCAAAGCTCCTGGTATCGTTTCACGTAAGTCAGTGCACGAGCCAATGATGACCGGCATCGCCGCTATCGACGGCATGATTCCAATTGGTCGCGGTCAACGCGAACTTATCATTGGTGACCGTCAAACTGGTAAAACTGCAGTCGCAATCGATGCCATTATTAACCAGAAGCACCAACCAAATCGTCCAATCTGCATCTATGTAGCTATTGGTCAGAAGAGTTCCAACGTCGGCAAAATCCAGAAAATTTTGGAAGAAGCCGGTGCCATGGAATACACAATTATCGTCAATGCCCCTGCTACTGACGCCCCAGCCTTGCAATTCCTCGCTCCATACGCCGGTGTGGCCATGGGTGAGTATTTCATGAAAAAAGGTGGGCACGCTTTAGTGGTTTACGACGATTTGTCGAAACACGCTACTGCTTACCGCACAATGAGCTTGCTCTTGCGCCGTCCGCCAGGTCGTGAAGCTTTCCCTGGAGACGTTTTCTATCTACACAGCCGCTTACTGGAACGCGCCGCCAAATTGTCCGACGCCCTTGGTGCCGGCTCACTGACAGCCTTACCGATTATTGAAACTCAAGCTGGTGACGTATCTGCATACATTCCCACCAACGTAATTTCGATTACCGACGGTCAAATTTTCTTAGAAACAGAC
>CASBPX010000008.1 GCA_949127735.1 Candidatus Obscuribacterales bacterium
ATCTGGTGGTCTTAGGAAATATTTGATGCTTTGCAACCGGCTAATTTTCGGTTTTGAAATAAAATATGCATTTTGTGAGATATCATAGAAGAGCCGAGTATTGGCAGCACCTGGAGAGGTGGCTGAGTGGTCGAAAGCACCTTCCTGCTAAGAAGACGTACGGAGTTAATCTGTACCGAGGGTTCGAATCCCTCCCTCTCCGAATTTAAATGAAAAAGCGCTTCAGTGATTGAGGCGCTTTTTCTTTGTCACTAAAATTGTCTCTAGATAGTCTCTAGATTGAGCGATTATTCTATTGACTTTTGCCACTCTTTGGAAAGTTGCACAATGCCATCTCGCAAAACTTTGAGCGTTTTAACTTGCTTCATCACATTGCTCACTGCCTGAATGTCGTCGGCATTCATGGCTTCCACGCCTAATGCATTCAATGTGCTGATGGAGGAATCAACAGAGTCAAAAAGCCCTTTCAAAGCGTGTGCAACTTTGCGATTATTTTCGGCAGTTTCTTTTTCAATGCTGACTTTACCCGCAGCACCGTTGGGGCCATCTGCCCCGGCCTGGAAGTGATAAGCCACAGCAGGCATTGTCGTAGGTGGGTCTAACGACAATGGTTGAGCTGTCGGTGCTGGTTGAGCTGTTGGTGCTGGTTGAGCTGTTGGTGCTGGTTGAGCTGCTGGTGTTGGTTGAGGAGAATTAGAACTATGACGCTGAGCAAGTATTGAAGCAGCGTTAGGAATTTGTGTTGTCTCCGCTTGGGCTTGGGCCTGGGTCTTATCTTGTGGCTGGACTTGTGTCTGCATATGGGGCTCTGGCTGCTGCTGCTGCGCTTGCGTAAATACAGGAGGCGACGTTGATTGCACAGGTTCCTCTTTTACTTGTGATGGTTGCACTACCTGCACTGCTTGTACAGGTGAAGGCGCGTGGCCTCCTGCCAGCTTTTCAAAAAGATCTTTTTGGTCAAATTGTGCGTGCTCAGGCACAGGTCGTGGGGCAGCAGCGGGGCTAGCAAACTGTTGCACAGACTGAGGTTCAGGTCGATATGGCAGTTCGCTTTTGTTGAATGAACTTTGATTGTCGGATACAGCGTTCGCTTGATCTTGAGTGTCTGTTGCTCTATCTCTATCTCTATCTCTATCTTGTGAGGAAGAGGCCTGGGGAGCTGGTTGCGACAGTTGTGGCATCGGTAACGGCGCTAACGGCATGTGGTGCTGAATTTGCTGCTGGCTTAAATACGGGCTGGGATTTTGACCGACATTGGCCAGAGCAGCCAACGTATGTGTCGATCGTTCTTTCTCTAAAGCAAAAGTTTGCGGTGCTAAATGACCCGCTTTTTTTTCTTGCGCTTCTTTGAAAAACATATTTTGATCATCAGGTTCGTACGAGCGCTCAACGGCGACGTCGTTTGGATTGACTTTGTATTCGTGAGGATCAAAGACAAATTTTTCGGTATTGGTGGCTTCACCGCGAGTGACTTTTACCAGTTGGCCGAAAAGTCTGCGCGAGAGTGCGGGAATGCTTTCGAATGCCAGTGCTTGCCCATCAATGGACCAGACCATTTGTCGCATGGCTCCGACTTTGTCTTTAATCAGCTTGATGTCAACATAAGGTTCGAAGTCTCGTTGATCAGGTTGAAAACCGACAAGGTATTTAATTGGAGCTATAAATGCGCGCACGCGGTTTTCTTCGGCTTGCATCACCAGTGCCCAATCGCGCGACGATATGTGACCGATGCAAAATCTGATTGGATCGCCCATGTCTGTATAGTCTGCTTGAGTGCGCATACTTGCTGGTCTTTCGCAGTTGACCACCAGTTCTCGCTGGTCGAGGGCGCGATTAAACTCGAAGGCGTAGCGTTTAAAATTGTCGAAAAACCGGTCAACAATGGCGGCCATGTTCTCATTTAATTTGTTGTCGGTAGAACCTGTGACCACCGACTCATCGGCCTGACTGACAGACTCTTCTTGCATGGCAACTATCCACCGGCTGGTTTCTTCGCCGGTAAATGCCTCTCTGACTGACGATAAAATCTTATCTTTTAGCTCTTCTTCCGTTTTTATTTTGCGGAAATCGTCACTCATTTGCTGCTCCTAGATAAATCTCTGTCTGAGAGTTATTATGCCCAGACTTTTCCATGCTCACTGACTTTGTGTGTTTTGCACCAACAAACCGCCAAGCACCACCAAGGCTACGCCCGCCAGACGCATTTTACTCAATTTCTCTTTGAGAAAAATTACCGCTCCCAGGTACATTAAAAGCGGGTAGCAGCCAGTGATGACAATTACATATGAGGCTGTGGCCAAGGTCATGGCAAACATATAGGTGAGGGTGCCAAGAGCGAGGCAGAAGGCAGATAGGGTGGAATATTTCCAGGCGACTCCACTGCCCCAGGCGACTTTATATTTGATGCGCCGATAAACCAGAAGCATGATTGCCAGCAGTACGGCGTCCCAGACTGCACGGGCATAATAGACGCGCAAAGGTTCATCAAAGTCAAGTGCTTTCTTGTCAAAAAGGCCCGTGGCGCCCCATAGTACAGTTGCCAACAAACACATGAGCAGAACCAGTTTCTGATGGCGTTTAACATTGTCGGCGGCAGAAGAGGCTGATGAGCCCACCAGTGCGACGCCTGCGCCGACAAGTAGCGATCCAAAAAGTCGTTCTGGAACCAGAGGTTCGTGCAAAAAGAAAAAGGCTAAAATTTGCACGACCAGCGGGTAGCCGGCTGTTATGCCCAGCACAAAACTAGCTTCTGCACGAGACATGGCAATTAAGTAGAACAATGTGGCGCTCGAAGATGACAGCGTGCCGAAAGCCGTCCAGAGCCAGGTCTCAGAACTAATATGCCACGAATTATGATTGAGCCAGCTGAGTAGCAACCAGCCAACGGGCACTTCCAGTAGATAGAAGCAATGTTGAAAAAGCAAAACATCAAGGTGGCCAGCGCCATCCAGCGCTTTTTTATCAAAAAGGCCCCAGGTGCTCCAGCAGAGTAAACTGATAACTATTAGTAAGTTTAGGTGCATAGCCAATTTAGACTGCTTTTTAAGCTATCATTTTCATTCCCCAGGGCAAGTCTAGCAGCTGAGCAAGCGCAGCATTTTGTTGAGAATAGAAATCATCCATGTCTGCCAATGAAGAGCCCAAGAAAAAGCAGTCTGCAGCCAAACCGCAGTTTAAAGATGCACAACCAAATTTAAAAGTTACCGAAACGGTGCAAGAACGCCTGGCCAGGTTGGAAGCAGAAATGGATAGGGATGCGAACTCGGATTTGGCGCGCAAAGTAAAAATAACCGATCAGCCAAAGTCTGATTTGCCGGCGCCAGTCAAGCAAGAAAAACCAGCGGCCAACAAGAAGCCCAGTAAAACAAAAGAAAAGGAAATCGCCGTTGTCACCGCTGGTGGTGACGCAGCGTCACAACTTAGTTTTATGCACGATCCCAGATGGAACATGATGGCCTTCTGGGTGATTGTTGTATTAAGCGTCTTGCTCGCTAATGTGCCCATTGTCAGTTTGTTACTCACGCCAGTCAATCAATTTGTCACCATGGTGCATGAGTTGGGGCATGCTCTAGCTACCGTTTTGACCGGTGGTCATGTCAGCGGTTTGACTATTGCAGCCGACGGTCAGGGGCACGGTGGGCTGACATTCTCGCAAGGCGGTTGGTCTTTCCTGATTGCGCAGGCGGGTTATGTAGGCACCACTTTATTTGGTTGCTTGCTTATTTATCTTGGTCAGTATCCACGCTGGTCTAAATTGATTTTGTCTGCCCTGGGCGTATCTATGATTCTGAGTACCGTTGTTTTTATCGTACCTGGACTGGTCAATCCAATGCACTTTTTAGAGTCAGTGATCAGCTTAATTTGGGGATTCGGAATGGGGGCGGTATGCTTTTGGCTGGGCCGCAAACTTAAACCGGCCCTGGCAAACCTGATGGTATTATTTTTGGCCGTGCAGACCACACTTAGCTCTCTATCTTTGCTCTGGGTGCTGGTTCCCCACTCTTTAGGTCTGGCAGGCGGCGGGTTTAGCGACGCCACTGCGATGGCGAAGATGGTGCCTTTTACCTTGCCGATATTTTGGGTTTTCTGGTGGGTGTCGATTTCAATTATTGCGCTCTTCTTCACCCTCAAGCACACTTATGGATCGGCAATCATGAAAAAGCGCATTCAAAAGAAACTGTAATACAAATACTGGTGCAACAATCTGGAGGGTCCATGCAGCTTGTAGAGTGCGTTCCAAATTTCTCTGAAGGCCGCAACGAAAAAGTAATTGATGCGATTACTGATGCCATACGTGCTGTCAGTGGTGTCAATTTACTAGATGTAGATCCTGGATACAGTACTAATCGCACTGTAGTTACTTTTGTCGGTCAGCCTGACCAAGTTGTGGAAGCCGCTTACCAGGCTATTATGCGCGCAGCCCAGTTAATTGACATGCGCAAGCATAGGGGTGAGCATCCGCGTATGGGGGCTACTGATGTTTGTCCTTTTGTGCCGGTCAGCGGAGTTTCTATGGCCCAATGCGTAGAGCTGGCGCAGCGTTTAGGTGAGCGCGTGGGCCGCGATTTAGGCATTCCTATTTACCTTTATGCAGAAGCAGCACAGAAAGCCGAAAGACGCAGCCTGGCTGACATTCGTCAAGGCGAATACGAAGCTCTGAATGAAAAAATGAAAGACAGTGCCTTTGCTCCTGATTTTGGCCCCAAAACTTTTAACGCTGCCAGTGGTGCAACCGTTATTGGTGCCAGGCAATTTCTCATTGCTTACAACGTCAATCTCAACACGCGTTCTAAAAAAATCGCTAATGAGATCGCATTCAACATTAGAGAAGCAGGCAGGGCCAAGCGTAACGCCGCCGGCGAAATTGAAAAAGATGCTGCCGGCAATACAGTAAAAGTTGCCGGCACATTGAAAGAAGTGCGGGCGGTAGGCTGGTATGTTGACGAATATCAAAGAGCGCAAGTATCAATCAATCTGACCAATTTTGAAGTGACATCGCTGCACCAGGCCTTCGACGAAGTCTGTCGACAGGCCGAAAGTATGGGCGTGCGCGTGACCGGCTCTGAGATTGTCGGGCTGGTGCCATTGCAGCCCATGCTTGCCGCGGGGAGACATTATTTGCGTAAACAGGGGCGCTCTGCTGGTGTCAGTGAAACTGAAATTGTGGAATGCGCTGTGCAAAGTCTTGGTCTGGCAGAGCTGTCACCATTTGCTGCCAGAGAAAAAATAATAGAATATCGTGTAGCACCAGAAGGAAAGTTCTTGCGCGATATGACTCTAGCGCAGTTTGCCGACGAGCTGGCGAGCGAGTCACCAGCCCCAGGCGGCGGCAGTGCTGCTGCACTTTGTGGCTCATTGTCGGCGGCATTGGGGGCCATGGTTGCCAATTTGACCTTTGAGAAAAAGGGTTTTGAAAAACAAAAAGCATCGATGGAAAAACTGGCGGAAGACGCTCAGCGCTTGAAAAAGTCTTTGTTGGAAACTGTGGATGCCGACATGCTCGCTTTCAATAAAATTCTCGAAGCCCGGCGGCTGCCAAAGGGCAGTGAGGCCGAAAAATCTTTGCGCGACGAAGCCATTGTCGACGCCAACATCATCGCTACCAGTACGCCACTTTCAGTTCTGCAGGCAGTGCCCGAGCTTTTGCAAATAGCCGCACAAGTGGTTGAGCATGGCAATCAAAGCTCGCTATCTGATGGTGCAGTTGCTGCATTAATGGCAACGGCAGCGGCAGAAGGTGCCTACTACAACGTGCTTATCAACTTAAAAGACTTTGGTGTGTCGGCTAAAGAGCAGGAATTTGCCTCTGTCAGCCGAGCTCAAGCAGAGACACTAATGGAGCAGGTTAGACAGGATGGGGAGAGAATCAAAGCGCTGGCCATGGCGAGTCTAATTTAATTCCAATAGATATGCCGGTATTGAGAAGTAATAGGGCTACAATAACCGTCTTACCGCTTAACCTGTATATGCCTGAAAAAATGAGGGAAAAATGGGAATCGCCACGGAAAGTAAAGGATTTGGCAGCGCAGTGACTAATGAATGGGAAACACCTGATTTTTTGAATGCGCAAAAACGGCTTGACAAGGTGGCCGAGCATCTAAAGCTCGACAATAATGTGATTGAGCCTATGCGACATCCTAAACGCTCTCTCTCTGTAGTGGTGCCAGCCCGAATGGATGACGGTTCGGTCAGAACCTTTATGGGTTATCGCGTTCATCACGATCTAGCTCTTGGACCCGGCAAAGGTGGCTTGCGCTATCACTCTGAGGTCACTCTCGGTGAAGTAGCGTCAATGGCCATGCTGATGACCTGGAAATGTTCGCTCATGAATTTGCCTTTTGGTGGAGCGCATGGTGGTATTCGGATGGATCCCAATACCCTTTCTAAAGGTGAACTTGAGCGCATTACCCGCCGCTACACTTCTGAAATTCTTGAACTAATTGGCCCTGCCCAAGACATCGCCGGCCCCGATCTCAATACCGACGAACAGACCATGGCCTGGATCATGGATACCTATTCAGTCAACAAAGGTTTTACCGTACCTTCTGTCGTGACAGGCAAGCCTCAATATCTTGGCGGCTCTCTAGGAGTGCTGCAATCTACTGGTTATGGCGTGGCCTTAGCCGCTCGCCGCGCGGCAGAATTCGCCAACCTTAAAGGGGATTCACCCTCTGTAATTATTCAAGGCCTGGGACACGTGGGTTCGTCAGTTGCTCGCAACCTGAGTAAAGCTGGATTTAAGATCGTTGGTGTTTCGGACGCCTTCGGTGGTCTCTATAACGCTAAGGGTCTTGATGTGGAAGGCTTGATGACTTTCATTGAAGCTAATGGCGCCATGTATGAGTATCCAGATGCTGACAAAGTCAGCAATGAAGAATTGCTTGAACTTGAGTGTGACATTTTGGCACCATGCGCGGTGTCTAACCAATTGCACGCCGGCAATGCTGATCGCTTGAAATGCAAAATTGTAGTTGAGGGTGCTAATTCGCCCACCACTCCCAATGCTGACGATGTGCTTGATGCTAAAGGTGTGATTGTCATGCCTGATATTCTTGCCAATGCTGCAGGCGTAACTGTTGGTTATTTCGAATGGGTACAGGGCTTGATGCGGCTTCTCTGGACTGAAGAAGAAGTCTATCAGCGCTTAGAGGGTCTCGTGAACAATGTCTGCACAAGAGTGTTCGATGTGGCTCACGAGAAAAAACTGACCCTGCGTATGTCAGCTATGGGTATTGCGGTTGAACGTATTGTTGAAGCGAGACGCTTGCGCGGATTGTATCCATAAAAAGTAATTTCCAAAATACCAATAGCACTACTTGACTGTTTTGGCTTCCAGCCTAATAAAAATTAGCTGCGGCCGGCAGAGAAATCTCAGTCGTGGGGCGAACCTGCGCTCCATGCCAACACCGCGTGAAAGTATAAGAGTGCTGCCCGCTGGCGTCACAATCGGATGCATCTCCTTAGTTCCTTGCGCCCAGGTGCGTGGCACTTTCGATAATGTAATGGGCGGTCCAAACAGCGGCAGCTGCACTTGTCCGCCATGAGTATGACCTGCTACCAGTAAATCGGCCTTGGGACTGGCAAGAGCAAAGTCAGGACCGTGGCCAAAGACAATGTGGTAACGGCCTTCTCTGCTTGGCGGTATAGATGCTTGTGTGTTGAAAGAATCGGCAAAACTTAAACCAGTGATTGAAAGCTCGCCGCTTTCAATAGTTCTTGTCTGTTCAATTGCAGTAATCGGTAAATCAGCAAAAATCGTGGGCCAGACTTCATTCATGTCTACATTACCCTGCACTGCATAGGCACCAAGTGGCGCGCTAAATTTTGTCTCGCGCAGTAGCTTGTTTAAATCAGCGTGACCTTTACCTTGCTCTTCGTCGGTAATGCATTGAATATAGTCTCCTGGCAGTAAAATCAAGTCAGGTTTTTCTGCCATGACAGCTTTCACGGCGGAAGCTTCATAATCTCCGACGTGATCTGTTTGTAGGTCAGACAACACCGCGATTTTGATTGGTTTTGTGATTTTATCGCTTTGCAAAACCACATGGGTGATTTCAAGCCATTGCGGCTCAATTAAAAATGCGTCAATGCCAATTGCCACCGCCAGCAGTGCCATGAGGCAAAAACAATTGGCGATAATTTTGAAATTATTACGCCGCGCAATCGCTTGCGCGAGTAGTAGAAAAACCGGGCTGGCCAGAAATACGGCCATAGCCAGTAGATTGATTAGCTCAAAGCCTTCACGAGCAAGGCTAAAGCCGCTGACCACGGCACTGAGCAAACCAGCGGTATAAAGAAGAAAGGCGAAGACGTAATTGCCCGCCTTCTGGCCGTGCTTCTGCAGATAGAATCTTATTGCTGCCACGGTCAACAGTATTATGATCCAGAAAGTGATTATGGCCAGTAAATGTTCGTGGCGAAATTGCACTAGCTCAGTCTATTTCTATATTGCGGCTAGCGTCAAAGCGCGATGCACAGTCACATTAGAGACGTAAGGCTCGATGTCGACTTCCTTAAGAATGCCTTTTTCGGTAACCAGGCCTGTGAGTAAGTTAAAAGGCACCAGATCAAACTGTTGATTTAAAACAGCCACTCCTTTTGGTGTGTTGTCCCAGACTTCTACACCGGGCCGCTCATGTTTTTCAAATTCGAAAAGTCTTTCGTCGGTGACAAATTTTTCTGTGCCTGAAAGTGCGTACAGAGGCACGTTCAATTCGCGGCAGGCTACTGCCAACATCCAAGAACCGACTTTGTTGACCACTCCAGGCCGGGCGATACAATCGCATCCCATAAAGGCGGCGCTACAATTACCTAGCACAAGACCCATGGCATTATCGAATGTATGAATGACCTCAATTCCACCAGAGGCGAGTCTTGAAGCTAATTTTCTACCTTCCATACTGGGGCGCGCCTCAGTACACACCACTCTGAAAAAACGACCTCGGGCTCTCGCATTAAGCAAAGCGCTGACCACCGTAGAACTGAAGGAGTAAGCGAAAATAAGCTCGCCTGGGTCAATTAAATCGTAGGCAATGTCGGCAATGGTAGAAGCGCTGGCGCAGAGTGTTTTTTCAAATTGTGTCAGAGCATTGGTGCATCGATTTTGGATGTCTTCCACAGTTTGGCCATTTTCAATGGCCATTAAAATATCATTGCCAAGATGGAAAAGCGGCGCCATAGCTGGCTGAGCATCAATTAAGGTCTTTGCCGTGAATGTGAGATTGCTTTTGAGCTGCTCCGGTGATTTCTGCTCACCCGAAAGTACGCTTTGATAAACAGTAATCGCTCGCAATGCTATTTCAGCAGCACCACTCATCAAGTCGTCACGAATAGGCTGAATTAAGTTAGCTACGTTTTCAGCGACCTTGACGTCAACGTCTGGCATGCCCATGAGAAAATCCTCGCTCAAATGCGCTCAACGGCCTTTCAATCTTTTCAAGAAAGGTTTTACCAGTCTATCTGTTTTAAGGGCTTTTGTGGGCTGTTTGATCTCAGCTTAATGCAGCCAGTTCGGACGCCTGATCGTGCTTAAGAAGATAAGCGGTTTTTGCTGGATCCACCAGATGCGACCAGGGCAAAATTTCATCTTTAGGTATCTGGCGAAAGGCGTAGTAGTCAAGATCGGGCACGCCTGTCGGTAGATTGCGAAGGGCCCGCTTCCAGGCACCCATTTTACCGTCAGTGCCGGCTATATCAATCAAAATTTGGCAGAGCCGGCGGTCACCTCTTGAAATTAGCGCCTGAATATCGCTCCAGTTGTGGCTTTCTGGTCTTACTTCAATACCTATTTTAGAAAGGTTTTTGCGAATGAATTCAAGTTTGGTCTGACAGGCGCGGTCGCGTCCGTACCATTGATAGGGAGTTTGCGCCTTTGGCACAAAGGAGCTGACACCAAAAACAAATTTGAGCTTTTTGTGTTTTTTCTTCAGCCGGCTCATAAGTTCTATGGTTTTTTCCAGGTCGTCATCAGTTTCATAAGGAAGGCCAACGATGCCGTAAAATTTCACACCCGACAGGCCGCTTTCTTCAATCAAATCGACGGCCTGAAGAATTTCCGCCTCTGACAGATTTTTCTTCATTACTGTTCGCAGTTTTTCAGAACCAGATTCAATAGCAATGGTGACAGAACGCTGGCCAAGTTTTTTGATGGTCGCTAAAATCGTTTTCGTCAGGCTGTCGGCGCGCACCGAAGCTACAGTCATCTCCAGACCGACTCGGTCAAAGAGTCGCTCTGCCAGCTCGTGAAAATGCGGGTGTTCAGTCACTGAAGGGCCCAACAGACCAATGCGTTTGGTGTGCTTCATGGCCCCATTTATTTTTTCGATGATGGTGTCGATATTGGTGGCACGAAAAGGGCGTGTTAAAAAACTCGCCAGACAAAAACGACATTCTTGAGGGCACGAGCGCACCACTTCAATGAGAAAAGTGTCACTCCAGGCGGTGGCACTGCTTAAAATTTGCGTATGAGCGACATAGTCATCAGGAGTAGCAAAAACCTGCTTAACTACCTGTTCTGGCACGTTTTCTGCATTTGGTTGGATTGAAACGATCGCTCCTGCAGCTTCTTCGTATTCAACAGCGTATAAAGAAGGCACGTAAATGCCTGGCGTTTGCGCCAGAGCTATTAGCTTCTCTTTGCGGTCCGGAATATCTTTCACTTTTTGCCAGGCGTCCACAAAAACCGGCACGATCGCTTCAGCGTCTCCCAGCAAAATAATGTCAAAGAATTCGGCAAAAGGCTCAGGATTAGCGGTTAATACCGGACCGCCGCCGAAGATAATGGGTGCCGAATTTTCAATCTGCCGAGCTTCGGCGGTGAAGGCTACACCTTTTTTTCTCAAGATGCTCAAAATATTGATGAAATCTAATTCCCAGGAGACTGTGAAGCCAAGAAGCTCACAATCGTCAATATTGTTTTCCTCAACGTCGGTGAAGCCACGACGTATCAATACATTTGTATGTTGTTCAAAAAGCCACCAGACGAGCTGATATCCCAGACCTGACATGCCAATTTCGTAAGTATTAGGAAAATACCAGGCTACCTGTATGTCAGGGTTGGCTTTCGTAATCACAGGCGCCAGGCGCGTTTCAGTATCGAAAAATCCAGGTGGACTGTCGTGCTTGTTGCCTTTGGAAATATTGTTCACTGCTGATTTGCCAGGTGAATAAGGCCTGGAATCAGATTTTTTCTTGTGATTGGTCATTTTTAATTGCCGCTGTTTCTTCAGTTATAAAGCAAAAGGCCAGGTGTTTGCCTGGCCTTTTGCTTATTTTTCAACGACGATTAGGAGAGGAAAATCAGTGTCAGCTGGCTTTGCCAGCTTTTGGCAACAATTTGTGCCAGTCAGTATCCAACCCTTTGAAGAACTGGTGAGCGTTCAACACATCGTCGTAGGTGATCGCAGGCATGCCTACGAGCCTATCTCTGTCACGCTTTGTCCAGTCGCGGGGGTGAAGGGAGACAGCTTTTTGTGGTTTGGGAGTCGTGCCCACAATGGCTACGCCCAGCGGATGACCACAAGTGCTGCAAGTTACGCGAACGACCAATACACCAGGTTCTTCCCTGAGTAATTGAATTCCGTCAGATTTAAAAGCGTTGGAACAGAAACGGCACTCTTTCTGTTGGAAGTATTCCTGGATTGCCTGGAAACTTCCGCCATGCAAGTTGCCCATACGTAGCCGTCAATTCTAGGTTCTCAAAAGAGAACATTGTTATCAGTAGTTAAACAAGAGCTTGAAATAAAACAAATAATCGAGTCTGCGGTAGAAACAAATTGAGAAAGATTTCGTGCTGTTTCAAGAAATGCTCTATCCAAATTTAAATCCAGTGAAAAGGATTATACTTGAACCTTTGTAAATCGCAGCAAAAAAACTTCGAAATCGGAAATCTTTTTCTGATAAAAGAGGACGCTTGCGCTCACAGTCTTGAGTTTTAGGAGTATTGATGTAATGACGCATATTGAAGAAATATCGGCAATGGAAATTCTGGACTCGCGCGGAAATCCAACTGTTGAAGTTGTAGTTGTCCTCGCCGGTGGTGCCGTCGGTCGCGCCGCAGTTCCATCTGGTGCCTCCACAGGTAGTTTCGAAGCTGTTGAACTGAGAGACGGTGATAAAGCGCGCTACGGCGGCAAAGGCGTGCTCAAAGCTATCGAAAATATACACGAAATGATCGCAGAGAATCTTGTTGGTATGGATGCTATAGATCAAAAAGCAATCGACCAGCAGTTGTTAAAACTCGATGGTACCGATAATAAATCTGTGCTTGGTGCTAATGCCACCCTTGGTGTCAGTCTTGCCGTGGCAAAAGCTGCCGCCGATGCGTTGGGATTATCCCTATACCGATATGTAGGCGGCGTTTCGGCCAATATACTACCTGTGCCAATGATGAATATTATCAATGGTGGCAAACACGCTCAAGAAGGTGTTGATTTTCAAGAATTTATGATCTTGCCGATTGGTGCACCAAACTTTTCTGAGTGCATTCGCTGGGGCGCTGAAATTTATCAGGCACTAAAAGCGGTGCTACATAAGAAAGGTTTGAGCACCGGGGTTGGTGACGAAGGTGGTTTCGCTCCATCTCTCAAGAGCAATGAAGCCGCTCTAGAACTCATTATCGAAGCAATCGAAAAATCTGGCTTTAAAGCTGGTTCTGAAATTGCTATCGCTCTTGATCCTGCTTCAACCGAATTTTACGAATCTGGTAAATATGTTTTGGCTACAGAGAATAGATCTCTAAGCAGTAAGGAGATGGTTAAGTACTACGAGAAGCTGGTCAATGCTTATCCGATCATCAGCATTGAAGACGGATTGGCTGAAGAAGACTGGGACGGCTGGAAAGAGATGACTGACCTTCTTGGTAATCGAGTGCAACTAGTTGGTGATGACCTGTTTGTCACCAATGTCACCAGATTACAGCGTGGTATCGAACTTGGTGTCGCCAATTCTATTTTGATCAAGCCAAATCAGATTGGTACTTTGACTGAAACTATTGATGCCGTTAATATGGCTCGCGAAAGTGGCTATACAAGCGTACTTTCGCACAGGTCAGGCGAAACCGAAGATGCCACCATTGCCGACTTGGCAGTAGCTCTATCTACCGGACAAATAAAAACAGGTGCGCCTTGTAGATCTGAACGCACCGCTAAGTACAATCAATTGCTGCGCATCGAACATGAACTTGGTGCACAAGCGATATTCCGTGGCGCTCAATCGTTTGCACAAAACAGACCAGGTGCCAAGCACCTGGCTGCTGTCGCAAAATAGTCGAGCCAGTAATCTAATAGATTCGGTTCTATATATAGGAAGAGAGCATCTGTTTTTCTGGTGCTCTCTTTTCAATTCATGCTGTTGGCCATATTTTGCGAAGCCGCATTTCTCTTGAGAACCGACACGGTGCGATAACGACCCAAATATTGACCATCCATATATTGATCGACGTAGCTTTTAGCGGAAATAGCATCGGCACTTGTCTGAGCAAACTGATCGCGAGCCCTGGCGGCCCATGAGCCTTGCATATTGTCGCCAAAATAATAGGTAGTGCGGTCAGCCTTAGCTTCGCTGCCGTTGAAAGTTATGGCCTGCGACTGAGTTTCAACCCACCCTGGTTGATTCCAGCGAGCGTGGATGGTGCCGTCTTTGGCCGGATAAAAGACTACTTCTGACCCGATTACTTGACCCTGAGCCACGGCAGGAAGAGTGGAGTCAACTACTGTGGTCTCACAGTACCAGGCGCCTTGATAAGTAAGGGGAAACGAATTTGGCGGCTGTGCCTGAGGCGGCCGGTTCTGAGCACGAGGAGCAGGCTGTTGAGGCAAACTGGGCTGCTGGGAGGAATTTGGCAACGGCGAGAGCGTCGGCGTTTGCGATTGCAGTGCCGGGCCGGCAGCGCCTGTCTGTTGCTGCCCTTCGGTGCTGTCTTTGCGTTCTTCTAAATGGCCTGACAGAAGCATGGCGCTGGCGGATTGTGGGCTGTAAACGGCTACTACAGCGACAATCAGCAGTGTCCTTTTAGCAGTTTTGGCCCAGGTTTCCATCGGTCAGCTCCGGCGAAAGCTCTCTTAAAGCGGTGTGAGTGAGGGCTATACGCCCCCGCTTTCATCAATATTCCCTTGAAAACGACTGTTTATTCGCTTCTCGAAGCCCGCTATTTTATTAATCTGTCAAGATCGTTCAAGAAAGGCTATGGTTGGCAGGTTCTTTGCAAAGTACTGCTACGATTCTGAGGCGAGCTTTAGGAGGCGTCAGGTGAGTAATAAAACAGTCATGGCTTCAGAAATCAAAGACATTAGCCTTGCCGGTCTTGGCAAGCAGCGAATCGAGTGGGCGGAGGGCGATATGCCTGTGCTCAAGCTGATTCGTGAACGGTTTGAAAAAGAAAAGCCATTCAAAGGCATGAGAGTATCGGTTTGTGCTCACGTAACCAGCGAAACTGCCAATCTGGCAAAAGCTCTGGTAGCTGGTGGTGCTGAGTGCGTAGTCATTGCTTCTAACCCATTGTCGACGCAAGACGACGTAGCCGCCTCGCTGGTCAAAGATTGGAATATGTCTGTTTTTGCTATTAAGGGCGAGGACATTCCTACCTATCACAGACACGTCAATATCGCTTTAGACCACAAACCACACTTCATCATTGATGATGGCTCTGACCTTGTGGCTACTTTGCTGCAAGAACGTCCAGATCAAGTTGCAGAAGTGCTGGGCTCAACTGAAGAAACCACCACTGGTATCACTCGCCTGCGCTCGATGGAACGCGATGGTGCACTGAAATTCCCTGCCATTGCCGTGAACGATGCTCAAACCAAGCACATGTTTGATAATCGCTATGGCACCGGCCAGTCAACTCTTGATGGTATCATCCGCGCTACCAACCGCCTGGTTGCCGGCCGCAACGTTGTGGTGCTCGGTTATGGTTGGTGTGGTAAAGGTTGCGCTATGCGCGCCCGCGGATTAGGTGCCAATGTCATTGTTACTGAAGTCGATCCGATTAGAGCTATTGAAGCTGTAATGGATGGTTTCAGAGTAATGCCTGTAGCTGAAGCTGCCAAAATTGGTGATCTCTTTATCACCGTCACCGGCAATCGTCACGTTATTGACGGCCCACATTTTGCCACCATGAAAGATGGTGCCATTGTTTGCAATTCCGGTCACTTTGACCTGGAGCTCAATCTTGAGGCATTGCGCAAAATGGCCAAATCAAAACGCGAAGTGCGTCCGTTGATGGAAGAATTCGAATTGCCTAGCGGTAACAAAGTCTATGTGTTGGCTGAAGGCAGACTGGTTAATCTCTCTTGTGCAGAAGGCCACCCAGCTTCAGTTATGGACATGAGCTTTGCCAATCAGGCTCTAGCGCTCGAATATCTGGCGAAGAAGAAAGGTCAACTCAAGCCGGGAGTACACACTCTTCCTGTGGAAATTGATCAAGAAATCGCTGCACTCAAGCTTAAGAGCCTTGGCATGACGATCGATAAACTGTCGCCAGAAATGACTGAGTACATGAATTCGTGGAAATCAGGCACTTAGAATTCTGCTGGTAAAAACAACAAAAAGCCCGGATTTAATTCCGGGCTTTTTATTGAGCTTATTTGTTGTTGTCGAATTCGTTTATCAGACCACTTGAGCTTTTAGTTTATTTTCTGAAACATGTAGCCGATTCCGCGGGCCGTCAAAATCAAATCAGGATTTGACGAATCTTCTTCCAGTTTTGATCTTAGTCGACTGATGTGCACATCGACAACGCGAGTGTCGATGCGGTGATCAGGAGGATAAGCCCATACTTGTTGCAAGATTTCACCGCGCGAGTAAGGCTTGCCTGAATTGGTCACTAGTAATTCCAGCAAGCTGAATTCCATTCCGGTAAGGCGAATTCTTTCGTTCTTACGGGTAACTTGACGCTTGTTGAGATCGATTTTGAGATTACCGATCGTAATTACGTTTGAACTTTTGCTCTGGCCAACTTCTTGATGGCGTTCTACGGTGCGGCGGAGTACCGCTTTGATGCGGGCCTCCAATTCACTGGGGCTGAAC
>CASBPX010000009.1 GCA_949127735.1 Candidatus Obscuribacterales bacterium
GGGTGTAAACCTGGTGTTCTCGGCCGCTGCTTTCTTTTTTTGACCCTTGCTATACTATTTTGAATAGTATCTTTTTGACTTAAGCTGAGATTGAGGGTGTCGTTTGGCCGTTGCTAATTTGCAGAGAAATTTGCAAAAATTTCTCTGCAAATTGGAAATGCCGTCTGATAAACAGCCAAAACCAACATATTTGCCTCAATGTGTTGGCTTTGCGAGCTAACTTGGCATAAGAGAGTAGAACTCTAATTATTCTAGTATAAGAGTTACACAAAGCCAGTTAAGGCAGTCAGGGGAAGATGCCTCTTCAAGACTCTTTTAGTCGAAAATCAGACAACCAAGATTCTGCAGCGCCTCGAATACCCCGCCCTGCGAAATGGCCGCGCGTGCCTACTCTTGAAGATCTTGAATTCAGCTATCAGCGCGCCAAAGACAGCCCTGAAATTCCCGCCGCCATGCTCTGGAAGCGCACTGAGTCTTCTAATTTTGTCTTATCAGTCACATTCGAAAAGGGCACTAACGCCGGCGAAGCCACCTGGGTAATGCAGGCCGAAGAAATGGGCGATAATGTCGTGCTCTGGAGTTTCCGCAGCCGCGAAGCCTCAGTTATTCATCAACTCATGGAAGAAGCGATTGAGTCGCTCGAACCAGGCAAGCAGACTGATGACTCCGACATGATGAGCAGCGGCAGCGGCATCAAATATGGCACCATTATCGACCATTATGAGGTGCGCGAAGAAATTGGTTCCGGCGGCATGGGCGTGGTTTACAAAGGCCGCGACCAGATGTTTGACCGTACTGTTGCGCTTAAAGTTTTGCACGGCAAGCTACTCAGCGATCCGCTCAGCAAAAAGCGCTTTGAGCAAGAAGGTCGCGCCACCATTACTCTTGTGCATCCCAATTTAATCTCCGTTTATCACTACGGATTTTCCAGTAGCGGCCATCCATTCATCGTCATGGAGTATGTTGACGGCCACGGCCTCGATAAATTACTCGACAATGTCAAACATCTCGACGTCGAAGAATTCGTTGATATTTTCTTACAGGCCTGCGACGCTCTGGGTCATGCCCACGACCGCGGTATTATCCACCGCGACCTCAAGCCAAGCAATCTGATGATTGTTGAAACCGGCCGCAAAAAAGAGCGTCTGGTCAAGATTGTAGATTTCGGCATTTCTAAAATTCTCCCCCACGGTCGTTTTGCCGGTCAGGAGCTGACTTCCGCCGGCGACGTCGTCGGTAGCCCACTCTATATGAGCCCCGAGCAGTGCAAGGGCCTCAGCCTTGACGGTCGCTCAGATATTTACTCACTCGGTTGTCTCATGTATCAGGCCATTTCCGGGGCTCTGCCATTTCTGGGCGAAAATGCTTTGCAAACTTTGAGCAAACATATTTGCGATCCGCCACCATCATTTGATCAAGTGGTGCCTAATCTCAATATTCCAAAAGAATTGCAAGATGTGATTTTTAAAACTCTTGAAAAAGAGCCAGACAAGCGGCACGCCAATGTGGCTGAATTGCGCGTCGAACTCGAAAAGCTTAGCTCCAAAACCAAATCGCTCAGCCTCACAACAACGACTTTGACCAAAGTAACATCATCTGCCACCGCAGGTTCGGTGCACATCTTGATGGAAGCCGGAGCACTGCCCCGGGCCACTCTTGAAGCTGCCGTCAATGTACAAAAATTGATTAAAGAAGGAAAAGTCACGCTGACCCAGGCCGCAGATTTGCTGCAAAAGGCGCACAAGAATGACGGGAAAATTGAGATGGATCGTGTCTCTCCACAGGGCACCATACACAGTTTTGTCGTTGATACGCCACTAGAGGCGGTGCTGGTAGAGGCTGGTTTAATTAGCAATGCCGTGTGGCGATCGTTGCTGCAATTGCAAGCCGCCATTCGCAACCAGGAAATGTCGAAAGACGATGCCGTGGAAGAATTTAAAAAGCGTCACCCTACCAGTGAAGCGGCTAAGAACAAGGCTGCCAGCGTAGAGCGCGAAAAACGCGTAGCAATGTCACCACCGCTTTCAGCTGTTGATTTGCTTAAACAGGCGGGTATCGTCACTGAAGAAGACATCGAAAAAGCGCGCACCCTTGACCAGGATAAGGGTGCCAAACTCGAGCGGCATCTGATTACTATGGGCAAACTAGATACCAAAACCGTGCTCGCCAGCTATCAATGTATGACCATGCTTACTCAGAAAAGATTGAAAGTAGAGCAGGCCATAATTGCTCTCAATTTCTGCCAGCGCAGCCGAGTTGACTTCACTGACGCCATGAAGGAGCTGGGATGGGAACTCTCGTCATAGTTAACGGTGCGCTTTAAATGGTATCAGACGGTGATTCGTTACAGCCTCAGCCGCAGCCACCCGAATGTGTCTATGCTACCGTATGCAGTGGCTTTGCCGGTTCACTGCTTGAGCCTGTACAAGTTCAAGCATGGCCGTTCAATGGTGTTTCTGAGCGCTCTCTAATCACAGACGCCAGTGGCAAACAATTTGTGCTTAATGCTGAAAGCATCAACCGCTCCTTCAACGACATAGAGCAAGAACATCTGGCCATTGATACTTTACGCAGTCGCGGATTTAGTCTAGCTGTTCCTTTACTACTTGCTAAAGACGGCAAACCGGCCTATTTTTGCCAGGGTCGTTATTTTACTTTGCGGCCTTACATCAAGGTCTCGGCACCATTTAACTGGAGGCGTGTCACCTGGAATGAGCAGCATTGCAGGGAGGCCGGGCGTGTCTTGGCACAGTTGCATTGTTCTGGTGATAGCGCTGATCTTACCAAAAGTCTGATCAAGCGTTTGAAGCCTACTGTTGATTGGCATGAAGCTTGCTTAGAGCGCATTCGACATGCTTTTGCTCGCGCCAGCGAGTTTGGCGTCATGCCTGGATATAGTTTGACTATTGCCGCCGCTGAAGCCATAGTAAGCCGCCTTCAGGGGCGCGTAGAACAAGTTTTTGAAGTGCAGGCAATGATTGAAGAGTGGTTGCGGGCCCATGGTTCTAAGTACGCCTGGCGCGCCCTGTTGCATGGCGATTTTCATCCCGGCAATTTAATTTACCGCGGCTCTACCATCAAAGCCGTGATTGACTGGGATTACTCCCGGCTCGATGATCCGCTTTTTGACCTGGCCTATGCTCGTATTATGTTTTGCGGACGTTTTCGCGAGGATGATTTTTCGGCTGAGAACATGTTCGATCAAAAACTATGTGAAAGCTTTGAGAGCAGCTACAGAGACTATTTAGACAAGTCTCAAAGTGAGCATTATCTCTGGTTGATTGTGCTTTGCTCTCTGGTTATGGGAGAAGGCGCAAGCAAGCAAGAAGAGGCCATGGCGGCCGATATTCTCACTGCCTATTCCGAAATTGTGCTGGCCTTGATTTTAGTTTTTGAACTGGAAGAACTGGTCAAACCCAAGTTTGTTGCTGACAGCGAGCACGAGGCTGAAACCCAAGA
>CASBPX010000010.1 GCA_949127735.1 Candidatus Obscuribacterales bacterium
AGGCAAAGAAAAAGCCCTTGCTGGAGCTGAAAGTGCAGCGAAGCCAAGCACTCAGAAGACCGGCTCTCAAAAAGAGCAATCGCAAACAATTCCACCAACTGAAATTTCCAAAACGACTAAAGCTTCTCTACGCAGCGACGAGCAATCTACAGGAAGTATTACCGATGAAGACTTGCCCATCGCTGAAAGTCTGCAGCCAACTGATAAGTATGCAAATGTCGAGGCCAATCTAGAGGCAAATCTAGAACCAGTCATTGTTGAGCCTGAAGCAGTTCCAGCCGAAAAGCGTGGTGCTGATGTTTCTCAGCCGGCTTTACCCGCCCAGCAGCCGATACCGGCTAAAGCAATGGGTTACAACGACCAAAACTTTAACGCGGTGAGTGATCATCGACCACCAATCAATGTCTCTGAGGTCTATGGAGCACTGAGCTGGAAGCAAATAGAGACTGTCTATCAATACAGCACTGTAGCCGGCCGCCCCAATACTAATCTTTATTTTGAACCGCTCAGCCCACCAGAAGTCGACGAATTTGTCGACGTCGCTCATACAGCTGTGGCACCACCAGTAGTTACACCCGTAGTTACACCCGTAGTTACACCAGTAGCTGAGCCTGCTGCTCGCAGCAGAAAAAAATCCAACATGCCAGATATTTCTTTCGATCCGCCGGAAGAGCCTATTGTCAGCAGTAATACTGCAAACGAAAGCACCGCATCCGGTGCGCCAAAATCTGACAAATCGGTGGATAATCCGGCTGTCAGCGCAGCTGACGTCTATCAGCTTGATTATGTCAATCAGTATGACGGCGGGCTCACTGGCGAAAATTATCCGACTCTGGCCGAGATGCAGAAGTCGAGCAATGGTAAGAAAGAGGCGCGAGAAGCCAATGCCACTTTTGACAAACTTGACGCTCTGCCTGCCGGCGACGATGAAATTCCAGACATTCTTGATCTCGACAAACTCGATATTTTCGAGGGCCTCGAAGATATGGACGAATTAAGCCACATTGAGGTTATTGAAGACGTGATCATCACGCCGGCTAATTCTCAAAATGACAGAATTGCCAGTCAGAGTGAAACTTCAGCGATGCCTAAAGTTTCTAACGAAGATCTGCGCGACTTAATCAAAACCAGAATCAAACAAGCTCAAGACCATGATCCTAGCCAGGCCAGCTCGTTTGACCAGTTGATGGATGCAGCCATTGCATCAGGTGGAGACATAGGCTCGGCATCTGCTTACAGCGACAGCGACGCTCAAACTTCCGGCAGCAGCGGTTCCCCTGCGGCTTCTGACGGTGAATCCGGCGCTAGTGCAGCCATCGATCTCGAAGCTATTCGTCAGGGCGTGCGCAACAAATTTGTTGGCGGAAAAACTCCTGCTGCGGCTCCGGCCGGTGGTGCCGTCGGCGAATCTACCAGTCAGATTCCACCAGTTTCTACTATACCGACGCCACGGGTGGCACCAGTGCCTGCTGATATTCGCAAGCATTGTATGATCCTCGGGGTCAGACCAGAAGAGCTGACCAGCAAAATAATTATCGAAGCCTGGAAGGCACAGATTGCGGCTCCAGGTGTACACCCAGACCAGGGGGGAGATACAGAGACGGCAGTCTATCTCAATCTTGCCAAAGATACCTTGATCAAGTGGGTAGAAGCTCAGGCGCCTAAGCTGGGTAAAAAGTTCGGCCAGCAAAGCCAAGCTAGGGATTCACAAAGCAAACCGTTCACCATGCGCCAGGGTCCGGACAAAGATACGGACAAAAAATAGAAGAGCATGTCAAAACCAGTAGTAGCAATAGTTGGACGCCCGAACGTAGGCAAGTCAACCTTTTTCAATCGTTGTATCGGCGCCAAGTACGCCATCGTAGACGATTCTCCAGGCGTCACTAGAGATCGCATTTATCGCGATTGCGAATGGAATGGCCGTGAATTTTTGCTGGTCGATACCGGCGGCATACAGGGCGAGGACGGCAAAGTTGATGCCATGATGGCTGGAGCCGTGCTGGACCAGGTGCAAGAAGCGCTTGTCCAGGCTGACGTCATCGTTTTTGTCGTGGACGGCAAGCAAGGCCTTACCGGTGCCGATGAAGAAGTAGCAAATATTATTCGCAAAGTGAAAAAACCGGTGCTTTTAGGTGTCAATAAAATTGACAGCATGAAAGATAACAACAATGTCATGGAATTTTACAAGCTTGGTCTTGGAGAGCCAATGGGCCTCTCCGCCATGCAGGGCAGCGGCGGCGTAGGCGATTTGCTTGATGCCATTGTCGAAAAATTCCCTGAAGGTGCAGGCAAAATTGTTTATCCCGAAGAAGGCGAAGAAGAAGAAAAAGATCCCAATACAGCGCCTTATGCCATTGCCATCGTCGGCCGCCCCAATGTCGGTAAGTCTTCGCTCACCAACGTTCTATGCGGCTCCAAGCGTGCCATAGTCTCAGAGGTGCCCGGCACCACCCGTGATGCGGTTGATACTCCCATTAAAGTGCATGGCCGTGAAATAACCTTGATCGACACCGCCGGTATTCGGCGCAAATCAAGAGTTGACTATGGTATCGAAGCTTTCTCGGTAGTGCGTTCTCTTAAGGCTATTGACCGAGCCGACGTCTGCGTACTCGTCCTTGACGCTGGTATTGAAATTTCAGACCAAGACCAAAAAATTGCCGGCAAAATTGAAGAAGCGGGAAAAGCCGCGGTCATTGTTATCAACAAATGGGATTTGATTGAAGATCGATCATCGCGCTCAATGACTACTTTTACAGAAGAAGTGAAGCGTCAACTAAGAGCACTTTCTTATGCGGAAGTAGTTTTCACCAGCGCCACCAGTAAGCTGCGTGTGCCAAAGATTCTTGAAGCCTCGGCTCGAGCATACGCGGAGGCTCACAAACGCATCACCACGGCACTGGTCAATCAAATCGTCAATGAAAGCGTCGCACTGGTGCCACCACCTGCTTCTAAGCGGGGGAAACGACTGAAAGTCTATTACACTACTCAAGTATCGGTAGCCCCACCTACATTTTTGCTTTTCGTCAGCGATGGTAAATTAATGGCGAAAAACTACGAAGCTTATTTAGAGCGCAAACTGCGTGAAGCCTTTGGTTTCCACGGAGCGCCAATTAGAATATTCACGCGTGCAAAGAAAGAGTCATGATCAATGGTATTAGCGCTGGTTTTAATTAGCTCCGCCTACATAATTGGTTCGCTGCCTTTTGGTTACTGGCTGGCTAAAGCCAAAGGCATCGATATAACCAAGCTAGGCTCTGGGTCTACTGGTGCCACTAATGTCTACCGATGCGTGGGCAAGAAAGAAGGCATCTTTGTCATGGTGCTGGATTTCTTTAAGGGCTATATTCCTGTACTGATTGCCATGCACTTCGACAAGGGTCAGCAAGCTGCTGACTGGACAGTTTTCGGACTGCCGCATCTAGTACCAGTGATAGTGGCAACTATTTCGCTGGTTGGCCACAGTAAGTCTATCTTTCTTGGTTTTAAAGGCGGTAAAAGTGCCGCTACGGGTCTTGGCACCATGGTGGCCTTTTGCCCCTTACTCTTGCCTTTAACCTTTGGAGCTTTCCTCACAATTGTCTTTACCACCAGACTGGTGTCACTCGCCTCTCTTGTTGCTGCTTTTGTCAATGTCATTTTCATGTGGTTGCTAAAAAATCCTGAGGCTTATGTGATTTATGCCGTTATTGGCTGTGTTTATGTCTGGGCCAGGCATGCATCGAATATCAAAAGACTGGTGGCTGGAACTGAACCACGCATTACTCTGGGCAAAAAAGCGTCAGTAACAGCAGAGAGTCCAGCCAGTGCAGCCAGTTCAGAGAGTTCAGAGAGTTCAGAGGCCACGGCAGTCAGTAGCGAAAGTGAACAGTAAACCGTGAAATTAAACAGTTATCTTAAGAGCTTAACTTTGCTGCATTTGCTTCTATCCACTGCCACTGTTGATGGTGCCAGTGCCCACGGTCCGGCAACTAAAACTTCTACATTGAAAAGCCAACAAGCAGCTGAACAAATCAAAAGCCGACCAGTTAAGGCCGCCGAAAAAGTTTTTGTAAACGACATTAGACCGGCAACCTTATCAAATGACGAAATCGTCAACATTGCCGTTTACAAAGGCGCCAATCGTGGCGTGGTTAACATTGCCCCGCTGGCTTCGGCTGAAGTTTACACTCTCAATCACAGCGCTGAAGGTTGCGGCTCGGGGGTAATTATTTCCAGTGACGGTAATATTCTCACCAACTATCACGTCATAAACGACGCTGAGCATGTGCGTGTGACTTTGTGGGACGGCAGTAGTTTTCACGGATTGGTTAAGGGTATTGATAAGCAAACCGACCTGGCTATCGTCAATATCAAACCACCTGAAACTTCCAATCTTACGATTATTCCTTTAGGTGATTCATCACAGTTAGAGGTGGGGCGTCGCGTTTTTTCCATCGGCAATCCTTTTGGCCTTGATCGCACCATGACAGTTGGCGTGGTTTCATCGCTCGGTCGAACCATTCCCGTTGCCAAGGGCCGCTTAATCAAGGGCGTAATTCAAACCGATGCCGCCATTAATCCCGGCAATTCCGGTGGGCCCCTGCTCGATAGCCTCGGCCGTGTTGTCGGTATCACCACAGCTATCTACACAACTAACGGCCTGAGCTCCGGCGTCGGTTTCGCCATACCTATAAATATCGCCAAAAATGTAATTCCTCAAATCCTTGAGCATCACCGAGTTCTGCGACCTGAGCTTGGAGTGGAAGTCACTCCTGCCGGCGAAGTCGGCGTCAGAGTGCTGCGCGTGGCTAAAGACAGCCCCGCGGCGAAAGCCGGCCTGGCCGGACCTAAAGTGGTGTTATATGACATTGGCAACGGTATGGTTTTGCAAAAGCCCGATTTCACAGTGGCAGATATTATTCTGGAGGCTGACGGCATTCCCACAAACACTGTAGATGGCCTGATGTCCTATATAGAAAGCAAGAAGTCTAACCAAGTGGTTACACTGACCGTGATCCGAAGCGGACGCGCCGTAAAAATTCCAGTAAAATTAATAGGTGTGTCAGACTAAGGCGCACAGAAGTAATCTAGCGTTATCGCGTTATCAGGGACCATAAGAACGGAGAGCACATTGTCAAGAATCCTCGTCATCGAAGATGACCTCTCGATCTCTGAATTAGTAAAAATAAATCTTGAATTACTTGGTCACCAGGTAATTACAGCACCCGATGGCATCAAAGGTCTGGCTATGGCCACGCAAAATCGGCCTGACTTGATTGTCTTAGACGTAATGATGCCTGACCTCGATGGCTTCACCGTCTGCCAGCGACTGCGCCAGAACCGTGAGACCAATCCGATTCCGGTGCTGATGCTGACAGCGCTTTCCACCACCAAAGACAAGGTGGCTGGTTTCGATGCTGGTGCTGATGATTATTTACCCAAGCCTTTTGATATTCCTGAGCTGCAGGTGCGGGTAAGAGCTTTGCTGCGGCGTGCCGGATCTGTTCCTCACTCCGCATCATTGCCAGAAATTCTCACCGCCGGTGAAATCACTCTCATCCCCGAAAATTTGCAAGCACAAGTGGATAAGCGCATTGAAAAGCTCACACCAACTGAGTTTGAAATATTGCATTGCCTGATGCAACACCATGGTCAAACTGTTTCCACCGGTAAATTACTGGAAGAAGTTTGGGGCTACTCACCCGATGATGACGTGGATACAATTCGGGTTCACATCAGACATCTGAGAACCCGCATGGAGAAAGGCGAGCGCAAATATATCAAGACTGTATACGGTGGTGGGTATCAGCTCGTTGCTGAAGGATTCACTAAAGATAAAAACGGTGAGTAAATTCTCACAAATGCTGCAGATGAAATAAATAAACTTCATCGTAGTCAAGCGCTCAATATAGCGCTGTGTGAGCGATCTTCAGTCATGCTGCCGGCGGCACTATAAAGCTTTTAGGTTAAGAGAATTGGTGGCCGGTAGACATACTGGAAACCTAACCTATATCATGTACTCAAGCCATTGATAACGTCTTCAATGGGACTGAGACAAGCGCACAGCCCCAGGCAATACAATTGAGCAAGGAGAACCTGGTTTGTTATTCAACAGTCTGCAGTATCTAGTCTTTCTGCCCGTGGTCTTTCTCTTATATTGGATTTCACCACAGCGGTTGAGAGTGCCACTACTTTTAGTGGCGAGCTACGTTTTCTACTGCACGTGGCGACCAATCTACGGTTTGCTTATTTTTGGCTTGACCCTGGCCACTTTCCTGCTCGTGCCCTACATACACAAAGCGGCCACGGCAGCTAGCGGCAAACATATTTTCACACCCAAGGTTTGGCTCGGCATTGCTGTAGCAGTCAACTTGATCTGTCTGGCAATTTTCAAATATGCATACTTCGCTGTTGGCTCAGTGAAGCAAGGTCTCTCGATGGCTGGCATCGATTGGAAAGAACCCCACCTGCATATTATTTTGCCGCTGGGTATTTCATTTTTCGTATTTGAATTTATTCACTACGCTGTGGAAGTTTATCGCGGTAAGCCGCTGGTCAAGAACTTCTCAGCTCTTGCATTATTTGCCGCCTTCTTCCCAACGCAAATTGCCGGCCCAATTAAACGCTATCAAGATTTCGTACCCCAGTTGACTGAAAAGCTCAAATTCAAATGGGAATATGTAGACGAAGGCATGCAGATGATCCTCATGGGTCTGGCCAAGAAAGTACTTTTGGCCGACAACCTGGCCATGGTGGTACAGGCCGGTTTTGCCCATCCGGAGAATTTCTCATCGATAGATCTATGGTTGATTACTTACGCTTTTGCTTTCCAGATATTTTTTGACTTTGCCGGTTATACCGACGTCGCCCGCGGCTCGGCTTTGCTTTTTGGCTATAAGGTGCCAATCAACTTCAACCTTCCCTACATGGCCGCCAACGTGGCCGACTTCTGGAATCGCTGGCACATCAGTTTGTCTACCTGGTTGAGAGATTATCTCTTTATTCCCCTAGGCGGCTCACGGGTTTCTCGCCCGCTTGTCTATCGCAACCTTTTCATCACCATGGCTCTTGGCGGTCTCTGGCACGGTGCAGCCATGCACTTCCTTGTCTGGGGCGCCTATCAGGGTATCGTTCTGATTTTGCATAGAGAATATGTGCGTGTGCTTGATGCTGTAGGCATCAACAAAAAGCTTGCCGCCTCACCGATGGCCGGTAAGCTCTATCACTGGTTCTCCATTGTCGCCACTTTCCATATTGTCTGCATTGGCTGGGTGCTTTTCCGTGCCGATGATATGCATACTGCAGGCGCCATGATACTGAAGCTGGTGCAAGCACCAGTTGATTTATTGCACTTCAGCGCTTCGCAATTAGCTATTCTGCAAATTCGCGATCCGATTATTTTCCCTGCCTTACTTCTGCTTTTACCTGGTTTGATGATTTCGCAACCAATCATCGCCTGGCTTAACGACAAGAAGTTCTATCAAAGTCCTCCCTGGGCTGTGCAAGTCAGCCTGATGGTGGCTTTGATGTGCTTGCTGACAATCTTCTCCCCAGACAGCTCACCTCGCTTCATCTACTTCCAATTCTAAAAAGAGTTGTTGAATGCTGGCGGTTATCAGTGAACAGTGTGGAAGTCAATAAAAGAATAAAAGTCAATCCATTCAAGAGTAAATTCTTGGTGGCCACAGCCGGCTTTGCCTTGCTCTCCGCAAGCATGGCCGCGCTGGCTTTTGGTCAGACTAAACCCACTGATTTTGCTTACAACAC
>CASBPX010000011.1 GCA_949127735.1 Candidatus Obscuribacterales bacterium
CGCCAACCGAGAATTTGTCATCAACGCCGGCAAAGGTGAGTTACCTGCCTTGCGCAACAGAGACGGCAATTTGATGCTGCAAGTGCGTGAAGTGACCAAGCACGAAGACGGCAGTGAAAAAATTGGCCCAGTTCAGAAGCTCTTTGTGCAGAAGCGCGGTGTTAGCGAACCGCTGCATCCGGAAGCTTCCAAGGCAGACATTATTGTCAGCAGCCACCCGGAAAATTTATCGGCAGCCGATAAAGCCAAACACGTTTTTCCTGAAGCGGAGGGGAAAGTCTGGCTCACCACCGGTAAAGACAACAAACTGCTTTTAAGCGCAGGCGATAACCCTGTCAGCCAGTGGCGCAAGAAAGGTTATATTGAGCCGGTTCGTCTTGATCACGGCAATGTCACACTTAGTGTCATGGCACCACTGCTGGTGGGCGAATTTCACAATTTAAAAAGTGAAAAAAGCATAGCCGCTTTCAAAGAATTCGACAGACAACTGGCCGAAGCCAAAAAGCTTGGTGTTGACGCTGTCTCCACAGATGTGTGGTGGGGCGTAATCGAACCTAGCAAAGGTAAATTTGATTGGTCGTACTACGACAAATTGAGCGACCATGTCACTAAGGCAGGCCTTAAGTGGGTGCCGATTCTTTCTTTCCACCAATGCGGCGGTAATGTGGGAGACGATGTCAGCGTGCCTCTACCACACTGGATATGGAATGAAGTGGGCGCAAAAATTCCTGGCGGAAATGCCGAGAGCGTAAAATATAAGAGTGAGCAGGGCCATACAAGTAGTGAATATGTATCGCTCTTTGCCGATCATCTAGTGATGGATCGCTACACCAGTGTGATGAAAGAATTTCAAACCCATTTTGCCGGCAAAGCTAAAGACATAGGCGAAGTAAATATTAGCCTTGGACCGGCGGGCGAATTGCGTTATCCGTCTTACAACTCTCACGATCAACATGCAGGGTATCCAACTCGGGGCGCCATTCAGGCCTCAGGCGAATTGGCGGAGGCGTCGTTTAGAAAATATGTGCTAACCAAATATGGTGGCGAAGAAGGTGTGGCCAAAGCCTGGTCTATGACTGGCTTGAAGACCGAGAACATTCGCCCACCTTCTGAAGTTGAAGGATTTTTCAAAAGAGGCGATCATTTTAATTTGCAATATGGTCGTGATTTCTTCGACTGGTATAACCAATCGCTGATTAACCACGGAAAAGACGTGATGACCACAGCTCTTGGCGTGTTCGGAACGACTCAATCACCATTTTACGGCATCGATCTGGGCGCGAAAATACCAGGCGTACACTGGCGGGTAGGCGAAAGGCAAGGCGACAAAATTGTCTTGAGCGACAGAATGGCTGAACTGAGCGCCGGACTAATTCGCACCAGTCGTGGTGACTGGGACAGAGACATTGACGGCCGCGGTTATCGACCGCTGCTTTCTATGTTTGGCGAATTGCAGCCAGTGGCGCAGGGAATCGGTACAAGAGTCGTGCCGGCATTTACAGCGCTTGAAATGAAAGACGGCGTTGATGGTCCCTCAGGCAAAACCATGCCATACACTCTGGCCACCTGGGTTGGTCAAGAAGCTCAACGTCAAAATCTGTTTATAAAGGGAGAAAACGCGCTGAACGGCAATTTATATAGCGGCGAAAGCTGGGACCGCATGAGGAGCCTGCTCAATTTGCCCAATCAGCATGGCGACTACCATGGCTTGACATTCTTGCGCATGTCGGACGTAACTAATAATGACGTGGCCCGTGCCAAAATGATGGAATTGAATTATGCAAGACGCTCAATTGAATCAATCAAACAAGTGGTGCGCAATTTCCTCGGTAAAATAGCCTGATCAAATATGTGGCAAAATAAGTGCAAAAACCGAATTTAAGTCTGCTTCAAATTGGCAACATGAATTTTGGTTTTCTCGGCATTCAATTTGGCTGGGCTTTGCAGCTAGCTAACATGAGCGCTATTTATAGCAAGCTTGGCGCTTCGCCTGACTCAATACCTATACTCTGGTTGGCTGGGCCAATTACAGGTCTGGTGGTGCAACCACTGATTGGTGCCATGAGCGATCGCACCTGGAACAAACTGGGACGACGCCGACCATACTTTTTAGTGGGTGCCATTCTGGCATCGTGCGCTCTGGTTTTTATGCCCACGTCACCAAGCCTGTGGTTTGCCGCGTCACTTTTATGGATTCTTGATGCCAGCATAAATATCAGCATGGAGCCATTTAGAGCCTTTGTGGCAGATAAACTGAACGCGAAGCAAAACACTCTGGGTTTTATTATGCAGAGTTTCTTTATTGGTATTGGTGCCACCATGGCCAATGCTCTGCCGCTAATTTTTCACCAGATGGGTATCACCGGTACTGGTGCCAATGGCGTACCACTTACGGTTGAATATTCGTTTAAAATTGGCGCTGTGATGTTTCTTTTGTGCGTGCTTTACACTGTTTTTACCACTAGCGAATATCCGCCCGAAGATATGGCCGCTCTCGAACAAAAGCGGCTTGAGCACACAGGTTTAGCAGGCCTAATCAAAGA
This sequence comes from Candidatus Obscuribacterales bacterium, assembly GCA_949127735.1. Lineage (GTDB taxonomy): Bacteria > Cyanobacteriota > Vampirovibrionia > Obscuribacterales > Obscuribacteraceae. Next base: position 2,544 of record CASBPX010000011.1, read on the forward strand.
AGTCTGGGTGGAAATTCCTGCAGCCGTTCGCGATATGCCCGCCACCATGAAGCAACTGGCTGTAGTACAAATATTTACTTGGCTGGGACTATTTTGTATGTGGATGTTTTTCGGCCTCACCACTGCTTACAATATTTTTAAAGCGCCCAACGCCGCTTCGCCCCTCTTTGACCGCGGCACCGAATGGGCAGGTTGGTGCTTTGCCATTTATTCGATTGTTTGTTTTGTGGTGGCATTTTTCTTACCCAAACTAGCTCAGCTCACCAGCCGTAAAATAGTTCATGCTGGTGCACTGACGCTCGGTGGTTTAAGTCTGCTATCAATCTACTTCATTCATGATGCCCAAACATTGCAATTGACTATGATAGGCGTGGGCATCGCCTGGGCATCTATTTTATCTATGCCCTATGCCATTTTGTCGTCAGCATTACCGCCAGGCCGAACTGGAGTTTATATGGGAGTATTCAACTTTTTCATTGTCATTCCTGAAATAGTTGCAGCACTGGCATTTCAACCGCTGGTAAAACACGTCTTTAACAATCAACCGGTTTATGTGGTGATGATGGGCGGGGCATCACTTTTAATTGCAGCCTTATGCGTTGCCAGAGTGCACGATGCCGGCGAAAAAGTGCTGGAAGAGCAAATCGCATGAAATATACCGCCCAACCAATATTGCAAGCGCGCGCCAATCTTGGTGAAGGCGCCATCTGGGATAGCGAAAGATCTGTTCTTAACTGGATTGATATCAACAACAATCTTTTGCATTGCTATGACCCGGCGAGCAGCAGCGACGGTGCGGTAGATTTGGGAGATAAGCCCGGTTGTGTAGTTCGGCGAGCAGATCAATTTGGCGGAGGTTTTGTTCTCGGGCTGCCGGGAAAATTTGTTTCTGTCCAAAATCCAAAGTTTTTGCCCGGCAAAATAACTAGAGTTGAGCCGGTAGTGCTTGCGACCATGGAAGTTGGTATTAAGACCAACCGCATGAATGACGGCAAGTGTGACCCGGCAGGGCGCTTCTGGTGCGGCTCTATGGTTACAGATTTTAGTCACGCCGGCGGCAATTTATGGATGATGGACAGAAATCACAAGCTGCATTTGAAACTATCTAATGTCACCATATCTAATGGCATCGTGTGGAATAGCACCAAAGACACTATGTATTACATTGATACTAAAACAAACAAAGTTGATGCCTTTGACTATGATAACAATAGTGGTGACATAGCCAATCGACGCACTGCGGTTGCTAGCACCTGGGGTGGTTACTTTGATGGCATGACCATCGACAGTGACGACAATATTTATGTAGCTATCTGGGAAGGATCGGCAGTACGCAAATTTAATCCGAAAACAGGTGAACTGCTGGCGACGATTGAAGTGCCTGGTGTTAGGAACGTGACTTCATGCGCTTTTGGTGGCGATGAACTTCAGGATTTTTATATTACGTCGTCAGCTGAAAATGCTGATCTAGCGCTGGAGCCCAATGCTGGGGCGCTGTTTAAAATACATTTGTCGGATTGTCGGGGAGTGGTGGCAAATCAGTATTTGGGGTGATTTCGGTCACATGCTGCTGCTGCTCAAACAAAAGTCTTATAACGTGACTTTTATGATTGACGGTGAAGAGCGTTTGATGCCAACAAAAGCTGATAGTGTCTTCCAAATCAAATCTGAACACAGCCCAACATTTGAGACCATGGCTAATTTCTTGCAAGACCTGAGCTATGAACTGGCCAAGACAGTGGTCGTCACGCCAGAAAACACGCCTTAGCGGCCTAAGTCTTCGGTTGGTTCAGTCTAATCAAATTCCACTGCTCAGTGCGAGACTTGCTAAAGTGCACCAATATGGGGCTTTGCGCATGCAATAGGTTCGAAAGGCCAGTGTCGTAGACAGTGGCTTTAGCACCCTCAACTTCCCAGGCCACTCTCATATTTTTCCTGTCCACTGCTCCTGAGAGCGGCTTTGTTTCTTGAGTGAGCATGTTGTAGTAGTTTCCGCGCACAACCCCTTTTTTATTGACAGCTAACTGAAACATAATCGATGAGTCAGTCTGGTCGCCTTGCGTTAACGAAAACACGCCAAGCGACTTCCAGTCTTTAGCATCTTTTGATTCAGCGGCTGCTAGAGCGGCAGGCACGGCAGCACCAGAAGTAGATTTAGCTACAGCGCCTTTTACCGGCACCTCCGGTGGTGCCGACTGGGCTAGATCTTGGGCTTGAGTATAGTAGTTAGCCGCAGTGTCAGTCGGTTGCGTGCCGTAATAGACCGTATCACCCTGATAAGTAATATTGTTGCCGTAGTCATAATCTACCGGCTGATTGTCTACCGGATAATCCCAGAAACCAGCCAGATCGCCCCAACCGCAGGCGTTCCAGGCCCAGTCATCTCCCCAACCGCGGTTCCACCACAAGCCTGGGTGGCGGCCCCACCAGTCGCCGCGAAAAGCGTCGTTAGCGCGAAAGGCACCACGTACCGCTTCACCACGATTAGCTAATGTGGCTGGAGACACAGCGCGTGAGACAGAATTGTCTCCACGGTTGCCACCCAGACCGGTGCTGGCGACTGAACGATTTAAACCGCCGCCAGTTAGGCCACGATCACCGCCACTATTCCAAACTTGATCTGCACCATCGCGCAAAGCCGACTCGGAAGTGTGACTGAGTACATTGTCACCACCGAACATATCACCAGAATCACGGCCATCCATAGATCCGGCTCCGGCACCGCGATAACCGCGATCGCCACCATAATCACCATAACCACGGTCGCCGTAGCCACGATCGCCATATCCACCAAACGAGCGGCCGCCGCCGAATCCTCCACCAAATCCGCCGCCACCGCGCATGCCGCCGCCGCCGCCGCCGCCGCGGCTCCAGCTTGGGTCAGCAGCACCAGCAAGTAATAATAGCGAGGCCAAAATTACGGCGTTTTTTACGATCTTATTTTCGTTTTCGACAAGACTGAAATTCATAGCTACTCCACAATTACTTGATTATTTGGTGCGACTCATGGTTAAAGTTTCCTGGCTCTCTGGCATTGATTGCCCCGCCACAGTGCGCTTGGTTGATCTCCATGTATAACTATTGTCATCAATTTTATGCAGATTATATTGTGCGGCGGCCGACGCTCCTGAGCGTTCAGTACCTCTGGCGTTTACGGTCCAGCCGTCACCATCTTTTGACCAGCGGCCATAACCGACGCCACCATCGCTTTTAAAATGCCATGAAGAAATCGTTCGAGTGAGCGGGTTTAAACCGATTATCTCAGTTTCTGAAGGTGTATTGCTGTCTGATTTAGTCGAGAAAAAATCGATGCGTAAGAATTGCTTCGATGCCGTCCAATCGCATTGCAATTTTAAATCGGCATTGGCTGTCCACGAACCGACGAGCCACGATAGCTCAGAAATTGATACCGGTGCGCGGTCAGGTGCAGTTTCATGCTCGAACACTGCCACCATTTGCCAGTGACCGCTTTCTTTACTGTGAATAGCTGTATAACGAGCATCGCTACCGGTCATGTGACTGCTGCCCACTTCAATGGCGATATTAGGGGCAGGAAACTTGATTGATTCTACTTCTATTAAAAGAGGCCGGCTTCCATTAGTTTTAAAAAACTCAGCAAATGTTTTTTCGATTTCAGCACGACCACGAAACTGCTGGCCGGTAGAATCGGTAAAGGTTCCATCTGGTGCCCACTGTGCCGCCAGGGCCGAGGCATTGCCGAGCGCATATTGCGCCGAATACTCTTTCGCTTGGGCTCGCAATATAGACTCATCTTCGGCCTTTATGGTTTCTAGAGTGCTCGTGGAGCCCGTGGTGCGTTTAGTAGTAGTAGTAGTTGACGTATGTCTATGCACTGTCTTTGACTGGGCTGCAAGCGGTGCCAGCAGCATGGCTGTAAGAGCTACAGGCAAAAAGAATTTATTCAAGAACCAAACCTCTCCTTATATTATGTAATTACCACAGAGGCATTGGCGCACTCAAACGATACATCACTGCCCATAAAAAGCATTTTCAGTAAATCACGATAAAAACCATAAAGCGGCACGCGCTCTGCCACTTGATCGCGCAGGCGGTCGCGTTTGAGTTTAAACGAGCTGTGCGATGGTCCAGACATATGATCTAATTCTAGATAGTAATTGTTGAGCGGCTGTACTTGAATTTCAAATAAACGATCGTGCCACTGCACAACACTTTTAATTGCTTTCCAACCAGTCTTTTTCATTTCTTCTGCTGAACAGGTTAAATAGTCTTTGGTTTCAACAAAGTCAAATAAGCGGTCACCATTGGCAGAGCCATTGCTTAAGATGCCTACGCCTTGCAGTGCTCCTAATTTTTCCCAGTCAGCACCGATGACAGTCATCTCTTTAAGCTGCTCATGCACGGCTAAACATTTGGCCTCGTCTTCGCAAACAATTTTGATACCAAAAATGTCTTTGACATATTTGCTGTAGTGACGCAACTGCTTGTCGCGGCTCACCAGTTCGTCTAAAACAAAAATTTCGTCGGTGACTTTATTCCAGAGTTCTTCTTCTGCCTTCACTCGACTGGTTAAGCGATTAACTCCGTTTGGTGCGCGCACCACCGGCAAATACTCAATGAAGTTGGCTGACAGATGCAGCGGCACCCATTCAACACTTTTGCGATAACGAAAGTTATCGAGCATGTGGTTGCCGAGATCGATATCGGTAACTGAAAAAAGCATGTCTTGGGTAATGCGTTCACGAATGAGAAAAGGCCGGTCTTCATCGCCAGGCAAAACTCCGATGACATTGCTGTGCAATTCAAAGTCTTCTTCTAAAAGCAAAATCGACAGTAAATGAGAAAGCAGGTGAAGATTGCGTTCTCCGTCAAGGATATTTTGTCTGAAAGAGTCGCGCACTTGCGCCATGTGTTCTCTCGATAATTCGATAGCGACGGGGCTATCAGGGTTAGCCTCTTGCTCGGCCTTTTTTTCCGCCAAATAAGAAATGAACTGGTGTAAAACCGGCTCATGCATAACCATTAATAGCGGTGATTGCAACATAGATACGTCCGTACGTCGGCAGCTTCCTTTAAGTAGGTGAATTTTACACTGTCTTGGCACCGCCAACATTTTTGCTACTGACTACCCAGTCAGCGTTTGCGCCTTTGACCATTATTAAGACGGGCTTAAGAGTCTCGTTGTTGTCAAGCGGTTTTGGCATAATTGTTCTACCGGCCTCAAGCAAATCGCCGGACGATTACCTAAACAAATACAGATACAGGAGTGGCGAACGCCATGATCAATTTTGATTGGCAACAAACGGGCAATAACACTGCAAATGGTACAGAAAAGAAGCTTAAACGCAGCACCATACTTTCAGTTATTGCACTCACCACTCTTGCTTCTATGACTGTTACTGGTTGTGCTCAATCGGTCGGCCAAACCAAAGACAAAGAGAAAGAAGAGACTGCTTCAAGTGGCCATTCGGGCTATCACGGTGGCCATGGTGGTCACGCTGGAACAAGTACTGCTGCCGGCCGTGCTCGTTCAAAAGAATACAGCCGCACCAAAGCCGGCCGCACTACAACAGTCAAGGCCAGTGGCTACCAGGCTCCGCCTGCCAACGCCTGGGGTAGTGTTACACGTGGCTGGTTCGGGCGCTTTTGTGGCTCCGCATTTGGTGGCTAATTGGCTTTGGTTTAAGACCAGGCCAAGCCACATCTAGACTTCGCTCGCAGCACGCCTTAAAAAAGCGTAGCTGCGAGCTAAATTTCGCGCTGTTGTCAGGTGCCCAATTGCTAATTATGCCGGTCACTAGATGTGCTCGGAAAAATTAAGGTCTGCTAAAGCCGCGATACAATCACGTTGCGGCCATTTTTTGCTGCACACTTACTTGTATAATCGCTGGCAGACACGTGGCTAGCGTGTTTTTTGTTTAGGGAAAGCTCACAAATGATCATCGTCAACGAAGTTTCAAAAGGCTACGGCTCACGTACGCTCTTTGATAATGTCTCAGTTAAATTTAGCCCGGGCAACAGATATGGCCTCACTGGCCCTAATGGCGCCGGCAAATCTACATTCATGAAAATTCTCACAGGCGAACTGGAAGCGTCTAATGCCGGCACCATTACCCGCCCTCGCAAAGTCGGCGTGCTTAAACAAGACCAATTCGCTTACGACAACGAACGCATCATTGACACTGTAGTAATGGGTAATGAAATTCTCTGGAACGCCTTCAAAGAAAGAGACGCCCTCTGCGAAGTCGAAAATCTTACCGAAGAACAAATGAATCGCCTCGGCGAACTCGAAGTAATTATTGCTGATGAAAACGGATATGTGGCTGAGTTTGAAGCCGCTGAAATTCTCCGCGGCATCGGCATTGAAGACGACGATCACGAAAATTTGATGAGCACTCTAGCTACCGATTATAAATTCCGCGTGTTACTTGCTCAAGCGCTGTTCGGCGAACCGCAAGCGGTGCTCTTAGACGAACCTACCAACCACCTCGATTTAGAATCGATTCACTGGCTAGAAGAATTTCTCTGGCAGTACGAAGGCATTCTGGTTGTGATCTCGCATGACAGACACTTCCTCAATTCTGTTTGCACTCACATTGCCGACATCGATTACGACACCATTATTGTTTATCCGGGCAATTACGATGATATGGTCGAGCACAAGATGCAAGCTCGCCAGTCAATTGAATCAGCTAATAAAGACAAAGCGAAAAAGATTGCTCAATTGCAAGAATTCGTGCAACGATTCGCTGCCGGTCAGCGTTCAAGTCAGGTGCAATCGCGACGCAAAGAAATGGTGCGCCTTGCTCCTGAGCAAATGAAACGCTCAAATATTCAAAGGCCATTTATTCGCTTCGAACAAGATAAGCCTTCCGGCAGAGAAGTATTGCAGGTCAAGAATCTCACCAAAGCTTTTGATGGCAATGTACTTTTCAAAGATTTCAATATCGATCTTTTACGTGGCGAAAAAGTTGCCATCATCGGCTCAAACGGCGTGGGTAAAACCACACTGTTACGCTGCTTGATGGGAGAGCTTGAGGCCGACGCCGGATCTGTTAAATGGACTGAAGCTGCCACCTGGAGCTATTACCCGCAAGATTATCACGACGCCATCACCCCTGGTAGCACCGCGCTTGATTGGCTGATGCAGTATATGGTTGACGAAGGTCACCAGCACGTGCGCGGTTTACTCGGCAAAATGCTTTTTTCTGGTGAAGACAGTGCCAAAGCCACTGAAAACCTTTCTGGGGGCGAAGCCGCTCGTCTGCTATTGGCGCGTATGATGATGCAAAAAAATCCGGTGCTGGTTTTAGACGAACCAACCAATCACCTTGACCTCGAAGCAGTATCGGCACTGGCTGAAGGCCTGACAATGTTCCCCGGCACCGTCTTTGTGGTATCCCATGACCGCGATTTGATTTCAGATGTGGCCACCCGCATTCTCGCTTTCACACCTACCGGTTTGCGCGATTTCCAGGGCACCTACGAAGAATATTTGCAGGATAATCCGCTCAAAGAACTGGCCGGCAAAGGCAAGCGCTAAATCGCAGCTGAAAATTGGGTTTAAAAGCTGTGGCAATGGCATAATATGGCTATGTCTAGTGCTGAAGAATACAGTAGCCAGTCGAGCTTATTTCGCGCCTTTGCCAGAGATGGCAAAGTGCCGCGGCAGCTGATTTTAGACAGCTTTTCTGCCAGCGGCATTTTAGACGACGACCCGCGCGCCAAGACTCTTTTCAAAGCTATAAGGGCCGCCGAGCCTCTGCTTTCGCAAGAGCAATTTCTGGCCCTGCACAGTGTCAGCCCGGCTCTGTTTGAGCAAGTGCTGGCCGGTCAAATGGCCATTCCGCAGTTTACTGAATTTAGTGAGCAGATAGAAAATATATTCGATCGAGTGTCTGGTAATAAAGGCGGCCAGCTGGCAAATTATATTCCTCAATTAGAGCGCGTCGATCCAGAAAAATTTGCCGCATCAGTTTGCTCGGTTGACGGCCAGCGCTTCTCTCTGGGTGACAGCGACGATTTCTTTTGTGTGCAATCTTGCTCTAAGCCAATTACTTATTGCCTGGCACTAGAAGAGCAAGGCGAAGAAGTTTTACACCGCTATGTGGGCACCGAACCCAGTGGCAAAACTTTTAACGAGTTGACACTCAATGCCAAAGGTTTACCGCATAATCCGATGATTAACGCCGGTGCCATCATGTGTGGTGCGCTGATTAAAAATGATGCTGATGCTTCTGATCGCTTCGACTATGTGATGAGCAAGTGGAAAGAATGCGCCGGCAATATGAAAATTGGCTTTGACAATGCCGTTTATCTGTCAGAGCGGCAGACGGCCGATCGCAATTTTGCCCTGGCCTATTTTATGCGTGAGAAAAAAGCATATCCGGCCGATGTCAATTTACTCGATGTGCTCGAATTTTATTTCCAGTGCTGCTCAATTGAAATTACGACAAGAGCAATGGCGGTAATTGCCTCGACTCTTGCCAATGGCGGCAACTGCCCCCTCACCGGCGCGCAGGTTTTTCGCCCTGACCATGTCAAAAATTGCTTATCTCTGATGTCATCGTGCGGCATGTATGATTTTTCTGGTGAGTTTGCTTTTCGCATCGGCATTCCTGCAAAAAGCGGTGTCTCTGGCGCAATTATGCTGGTGGTACCAAATGTAGTGGGCATGGCAGTCTGGAGCCCAAGGTTAGATGAGCTGGGTAACTCAGTGCGCGGCGTCGATTTTTGCAGGCAACTGGCCGCTCGCTTTAAATTCCACACTTTTGATAGCACCACCGGCCTCACAGATGACCGCATAGACCCGCGGCGCAATTTATATGAATCGCGCTTAGGAGGCGCCAATGCATTTTGCTGGGCAGCTTCTGAAGGTGATGTGGCCGAAATGCGGCGGCTGGTGGCCCGTGGCGTCAATGCCAATGTTGGCGACTACGACGGCCGCACGGCGCTTCATCTGGCCGCCAGCGAAGCGCGCCTGAACGCCTTGCGCTACCTGGTTGAACTCGGAGTCGACCTCAATTGCCAGGACAGATGGGGCAACACGCCGCTAGATGATGCCATGCGGCAGGCCGACGCCGACAGCAACACCTATGAGCCCATTATCTCCATGTTGCGAGAACACGGTGGCACAAGCAATAAAACTGTACCCAGTCGGCAGAATAAATAGAGTAAGTAGAATCGTAATGGAAATATTCGACCCGCTCAGTGTCATTTATAAATCGGTCGGCAGCGAAGAGCCTTACTTCCGGCTGGTCGACGAGTTTTACGCTGGTGTAGAAGCCGACCCCGTTCTGCGGCCGATTTACCCTGAAGATTTAGGCCCTGGCAAAAAACACCTGGCACAATTTCTCATTCAACGCACAGGCGGTGCCACAACCTATAGCGACGAACGCGGGCATCCGCGTATGCGTGGCCGGCATATGCCGTTTAAAATCGGGGTCAAAGAGCGCGATGCCTGGGTCAAACATATGACCACAGCCGTTCATGCCGTGCCTGAATTTGAAAAGCATAGCGAGGCTTTACTGCAATTTTTTGACGGTTTTGCCACATTCATGATTAATCAACCGGAATAATTTCTCAAACGGTGGAATAACTAGGTATATTGCGATCTTAGGACCCAGCATGACTGAGTACGGCGGACAATCTACTTCTCTTTTGCAGATTGCTCTGTCGGCCTTGAGCAACGCTTCGCAAGAAGAAGCTGAGCAAAAATTGACGTCGATTATCGGTATGCTCGAGAAGCAATATGGTGAAAATCAAAAAGAAGTGGCCGCCGAATTGCAGCGATTGGCGCGCGAAATTGAAACTTCGGGCAAAATCGACCAGGCCATCGAATTTAAACAACGCACTACCGAAATTATGCTGCGAGTCTCTATGGAAAGACGCCGGGGCATGAGAGAAGCCGCCGGGTTAACGGCGCATCCGACACCAGCGCATTCGCCCGTGCCAGCACACCAACAGGGCCCCGTAAGCTATCAGCCACCAGTACAAGCACCGGCTCACGTCACACCAGCTATGTCGGCCCGTTCAACTAGGGCCAATTTAGGCGCCATGTCAGCCAGTTCGGCTGAAGCACTATTGGGTAAAAATGGCGGAGAAAATCTTTTTGACAGTGTTCACTATGTGGTGCAAAGCAGCACCCGCTTTGAGACAGAGTTGCATTTTTATACCGACATTTTGCGTGGCAAAATCACCTGGCAATCAGATGATGTACACAGGCGTGCAGCGGCTATTAAACTGACCAATGGGCCTGAGTTGATTTTAGTAGAAAGTCAAATACCTTCGCCCAGTTTGAATGTTTATCATGTCACCGCACTTGGTGCTGCAAGAGAAAAACTAGAGAGTTATGGTTTTCTCAAACGTGGCGAGCTTAAAACACCTCAAGGGCAGGCATTAATATTTTGCGGGCCTGACGGTAACACCCTGGCAATCCTGCCTATGGGTGGCAAATAGAAATAAGAATGTATGAGTAACCTGCTAAAATCTTCGCTGCAATAAAAATCAAAAGGTAGAAACGTGAATCAAGAAGTAGACACAGAAAAAGACGATTTTGAAAACGCCTGGGTGAGCAACTATGTGCCAAAAGGTACAGCCGCCGATGCCATAACGCAAATCAAAGACTGGGCTTATAAAGCCTTTGACAGCCTAGATTTAGACCACAACGGTTATATCGAAAAACACGAGCTCGAAGAAATTTTGAAAGCCGAAGCCACACCAGCGCGCGAAAAATCGTTCATTACCTTTTTATTGAACAATCAAGTTGCCATTGCCGATTCTGTGCATGAAGGCACAACTTCAGTTGACGGCGGCATTACCCGCATGGATCTTGAAGCCTATTTCAAACTAGTACTGCAGATGATGAGCTAAAAGAAGATGGCAACGGTTTTCATCTCCGTCTGTCAAAGATTTTAGGTTTCTAAGATCTTGATGAATAGTAACTCTTGCTCAATCTTGACTTTGCCATACTGCATGGTTTGCGTTGCTGCTGCTATTCTTGAAAAAGACTGACTCAAATTGCCATTACAGTATAAATAATGCCTGCCCATTCAAATTGCGACCACGAGCATGATCATCCGCCTGCTGCAACCGGCGCGCCTCAATCTGAAAGCAAAAGTGATCATGGGCACAGTCACAATCATTTTGATGTGCGCTTGCAAAGCCGCAAAAAACTGGCAGCAGTACTGGCACTAACCTCTAGTTTCATGATAGTCGAGGCAGTAGCTGGCTTTTATACCGGCAGCCTAGCGCTGATTGCCGACGCAGGCCACATGCTCGGTGACGTGGCCGCACTGGCCCTGGCCTTGTTTGCCGTCTGGCTCTCAAGCAAACCAGCCGGCCCATCGCGCACTTACGGCTTTCATCGCAGCGAAATATTAGCTGCCCTGGCCAACTCTGTTTTGCTGGTTGTAATTTCAGTGGCAATTTTATTTGAAGCCATACATCGCTTCAGCGAACCACCCGTAATTCACAGCAACGGCATGTTAATTGTGGCTGTACTTGGTCTTCTGGTCAATTTATTTGCCATGAAACTTTTAGGTGGCCACGGTGATTCTCTGAACGCCAGGGCTGCGTACCTCGAAGTTTTCTCGGACATGCTTGCATCTTGTGCAGTTATTGTGGCCGGTTTGATCATTGCCTTTACCGGCTGGTATCTGGCTGATCCAATTTTGAGCGCAATTCTTTCAGTCTTTATTGTGGCGCGCACCTGGGGCCTACTCAAAGAATCAGTTGATATTTTGATGGAAAGCGCACCGCGCAACATCAATATAGATGCTCTCACTCAGTCACTTTTGGCCGTTGAAGGAGTTAGCGAAGTGCATGATTTGCACGTCTGGACAATCACCTCAGGCATGCTGGCCATGAGTTGCCATCTCACTGTTGCTGCCGTGAGCAATTCAGAAAGCGTGCTCAACCAAGTTAACAGCGTTATTCGCCGCGACTTCAAAATTACACACACCACTATTCAACTCGAATCAGCTGACTCTGAACGCAAATGCAATGATGTTTGCGCCGTACTGTGATTGAATCGCTAAAGAAGCTAGTTCATTCTAAGCAGTTAGATTCCGGCTTTCTTCTCTTGTGCCTGCCAGCGACGATTTAAATTGCTGTCGCTGGTATTGGCGCGGTTTAGATCTTCAACTGGGGCACTGCCGTTAACGGCATCTTTGACCCATTTAACACCGGCATCAGCTGTTTCTATGACAGTATCAACAGCGTTTGAAAGCGACTTTTTAATTGACGGGCTGTCGTCTTTGACAGTTAATTTGTTGCCGTTAGCGGCGTCGAAAGAAATGGTCATTTTGTTTTTGCCGCCAGTCACTTTGACCGCATCCACGTGGCCATCTTTTTCCACAATCTCAAGGCCTGGCAATGAAGCAGCAGCAGGCCTGTTGCCTATACGATCCATGAACATTCTCTGGTCTTCCGCTGTATTAATGGTGGCCTGAACACATTTAACATCGCCCGTCTTCATGCAGTCGATGGTTTTGTCCATTTTCTGCCAGCCGTTTAGTACTTGGTCTGCCATGGTAAGTGCCTCGATAACAAAGAGAAAAATCCGCTAAACCCAATGGGTCTATGCAAATTAGAATATCTTTGTTTGTTGGCATTTTCGGGGCAAAAAGCAAAAAATTGGAGTGCTTTTGACACTCCAATATAAATTTTGCAATTCGGCTTTTGAACTACCAGTTGCCTCGTCCTGTTCGGCCTAGGATCTGAGGCAGAATTACGCCGATAGCGGCGTTAGCTGCTCCACCCTTAACGAAATCGCCGCCTCCAACTCTACTTGAGACGCCGCCGCGAAGGAAATCTTCAATCACCTGCCCGCCGTTAATATTGCCACCGCGGCGGTAAGGATCATAGCCGCCACGATTATAGTCATCGTAGCCAGGGTCACGATAAACTGGTTGGCGACCATAGCGTTCGTCATAACCACGACGGTCTTGGTAGACTTGCTGGCCGTCATAATAGCCGCCATGGCGGCCTTCTTGAACAACTGGTCTACGTCCAATATCCTCGCGATAATCATCGCGTCTGCTGTTCTGGTTCCAGGCAAGTTCTTGCTGGCGCAGATTGCCAATTGTCACATTTCGACCGTTATCGCCAAGGTTGAGAATAATATCTCCGGTGCGATTATCAACCCTGAGGTTGTCGCCGAAACGCGAATCTTCTTTGGCCGCAGTCTGAGTTACCAGACGCCTGAAGTCTTGGGGACACATGGTGTAAGCATCGCGCTGAAGGGCATCCACCACTTCTCTGGTTCTACCAGTGTCTAGACCTTGTGCCAATGAATCAGATTGTCGCTCGATAGGTCGACTCATTTTAAATACCTCTAAACAGCAGTCAGAAAAATTTGGTCCGGGGGAGAGATTACCTCTACTTATACAATAAAGGTGATTTGTGGCATTTTCGTGGCAGAAGCCCGCTGTGCCATATCTCTATTAAACGCTCTAGGCCCTCAATGTGGAATGGTGAATTTACGCAAATTGCTTAAATCTCAAACAATATTGCAATCCTAGTTGCCGAGCTTGCCAGGTAAACTGGCCATATCACGGCGCCTACAGGAACCAAATACAATGCCCATGCCTGCCAAACTTCTTTTATCTGTCACCCTGCTCGCTTCAATGTTTTGTACCCCTGCCGTGGCGCTCACCCCCCGTGAATCCAGCGAAATTTCTAATAAGGTGCGCAACTTAAGCGGCAAATGGATGGCTGAAGAAGAAAAAGCCCGCAAACACGTTGCCGGCAGAAGATACGGCATGGCCGCAGTAATTTATCAGGAAGTGCTTAGCGAGCGAAAGGCACTGGGCCTTGATTTACAAACAGAGCAGCTGGCCCTGGCCGACATACTGGAAAAGCAACATCAAATAGATGCCGCCGATGGCATGTTCAAGCAAGCAATCGCCGGTCGAGAGCTCAGCGAAGGCGACGAAAACTTCACCCTGATCTACACCCTGCAGGCTTACAGCGATTTTTTGAGCAGAAATAAGAAGCCGGCCGAAGCAGCCAAAATTAAAAAACGCATTGCCTACATCCATAGTCAGGCCAGCAAAGCACCAAAAGAACTGATCGCTCTTTTAAAGTCCGCCCCAGCGAGATCGTCTAGTCAGTACGCCGCCTGGTCAAAAGAGGCCGCAGTAAAAGCTACGCAAATCGGCCAACTTTACCTTAAGCGCGATCAAGAACCAAGGGCGCTAATTGCCTTTCAAAAAGCAATTGCACTCGACCCCAAAAATTCAGACGCTTATGAAGGCCGAGGCGAAGTCAACAAACGCTCAGACCAGCTGACTAAAGCCGGTCTCGATTTTGACAAAGCCATCAAGCTAAACCCAAACAATGCCCAGGCCCGCGTTAATCGCGCCCTCTCTCTGCGAGTCAATAAAAATGACAAGGCCGCTCTCACCGACTTAAATGCCGCTGTAGCGGCGGCTCCCCAAGACGTCGAAATATTGGGTTATCGCGCCAAGCTCTATCAAGACACAAGGCGCTACGATCTGGCTATAAAAGATTATTCGCACGCGCTTGAACTTAACCCCGCTGCCGAATGGGCGCGCTGCCAACGTGACCTTTGCTCCCAAGCGTTGGCCAAGTCAAAGACCAAGTCAGGCCACTAAAGCCGGCGACTGACGAGTAACTGCCAGCCAATCGGTAAGTTCGGCAATGACGGTTTCAAATTCAGCAGGTTCAAACTCGTAAGCGTATAAAACCGCTATTGAGGTGGGTGCGTTTGGCGGCCCGAACCAATCTTCGCTATTCTGCTCGTCGACCAATTCCTGGGCTAAATTAAGCGAATGGCGCAAATCAATCACTTCGAGCACGGCGCTATCGCCTTTGAGGATGACGTAAAGCCCCTCGGTCGATTCAATTGACTCGCAATTGTTAAATGGTCCGTCAAAGCGATATTTGAGTAAAGTTACGCTCATGGCTCCTCGATTCGTGAAAATCCTGGTTACAGAAAAACCTCAAGTTTTTCTTTAACCAGGCACAAAGGGTTTTCCGACCCCGTCACCCGGTAGCCAGATTTTGCATTATTTAGCACTAAGAAGAAGTTAAATGCAGCCTAAAATTTCGCGGAGTTGATGTCAATTCCTCTCATATGATTAAATGCCCACCATGGAAATAGCTACTAAAATGCCAAGCACTCAAGACCTGTCGCGACTTCGCAAATTTTTCTTCGACTACGCCCCGTCATGCGTTCACAAACCTGAAGGAATGCTCAAGTATCGCTACACCACTCCAACCTACGCAGTTAAGGCCGGAGACGACGACAATGCGGAAGTTGCGGAGCGATCGCTCACCGGCCATTATCTACAAATGTACGATTGGGATGCCTGTTTCTTTTCTCAGGCAGCGCACCTGACAGGCCACTCTGAATTTAATGGGCTTGGCATTGATGTGGTGGCAAATTTTCTCAGCCTGAAAGAAGCTAACGGTCATATACCGCGCACGATTTCACCAGGTAAGGTCTGGGATGCAGGAGATCAATGCAAGCCATTTTTGGCCCAGACACTCTTAGCCGAATACAATCGCGGAAGTAAAAATGCCAAGGCTGCCGACTCAGAATCTATTGGCCATTATTTAGACGACTTAGATTGTTATTTGAAATTTTTTCAGAGAGAACGCAAATCTAACTGGAATCTCTATCACTGGCGCAACGTGCTCGAAAGTGGCGTTGACGACAATTTAGCATTGATTGCGCCACGAGAAGCGGCTCAGAGTGAAGACGAATCTGTGGGTAAGTTTCCAGATGGTTCAATTCTCGCTGTAGATTTAAGTAGCTACATTGCTCGCGAATTTATTTGCTTTGCTGATTTGTGTGCCGCATTCGGCAGAAGCCAACTCGAAAGAGAATATCGTGAGCTAGCAAAAATTCTCATCGCCTCTATTGAAGAACATCTGTGGAACGACAAATTATCTATGTATTGCGGCTACAATCCTCAAGACGCCACCATCATCGAATTGCGCAGTTGGACAGGCTTAGCGCCCATGCTCATGGGATTATCAAAACCTGAGCGCGTCGAACGCATGCTTAGAGACAATATTTTAAATAGCGAACACTTCTTGCGGCCGTGGGGTCTGACATCGCATGCGGTATCAGAGCCATTAGCTAATCAGCAAAGACGCGGTTTGTATGGGCGAGCAATTGTGTCTAACTGGCAGGGGCCAGTCTGGATTTTGCCCAATGCGCTGGTAGTGCGTGCGTTAAATGCCGGTGGCTTTAAAAAGGAAGCAAAAGAAATTTCAGCCAGAGTAGTGAAGACTCTTTTGCATAGCCTGGATAGGTACAATACGCTCTACGAAAATTATGATGCCGAAACGGGAGCCGGGCTCTGGGCCTCGCAATTTATGAGCTGGAATATTCTAGCCTTAGAATTGATACAAACTCTGGAGTCCTAGTGGCGCTAAATTATTGGCGAAAACTTTTTGCATTGATATTAGCTTTGCAGTGCGTTGCATCATCTGTTTATCTTGCAGCTCCAGCATTTGCAGTTGACCCAGTCACTAAAGAAGCAATTGAGAATACGCAGAAAACTCCAGAAGCGTCCTATTTAGATCTGCCGCGAGTAGTTTTGAAAAACGGCAGTACGTTTATGGTGTTGACGCCAGACGGCATGATGACTCAGGATCCGTCCACGCCTTATGGGGTCTACAACAACGACACGCGCATGATGTGCGGCTATACGCTAAAGATTGATGGCGAGCCGGTCACACTTGTATCAAGTTCAACTCAAGATGGATATAAAGCAAATTTTGAATACGACAATCGTGTCAGTAACACTCCAGCAAAGTCAGTTGCGATTAAAAGAGAAATTGTTATAGACGCCCCAGCAAGCAGAGTTGCAGAAAGATTGACCCTTCAGAACCATGGCGCCACAACAGCAGAATTTGACCTGGAGGTCAGCTTTAATTTCGACTATAAAGATATGTTTGAAGTGCGCGGTCAAACTAGAAAGCAACACGGCATAACTTACAGGCATATCAGCGTTCCGGCCAAGGAAAAACACGAGTCAAAAGTAGCAACCCTATACTCTGGTCTGGACAAAAAGTTTCTAAAAAGCGAGATTGCTTTTCCGCTTCCCGCTCCTAGTGCCATAACCAGCAATCACTGCCACTACTCTATTGTGCTAGAACCAAATCAGAGTCTGCCTATAGAAATAGCTTACAGCAGCGCCACCGATTTGGCGTTCAACTCTAAGCTCGAAAATTTTGCAACTATCCTCAAACGCATCGACCAACAAGCAGAACTCTGGAGGAGAGAAAATATTTCTCTCCAAACCGACAACCCCACTTTCAACCAGATCTTCAATCAAGCCGTTGACGATCTTTTTATTTTAAAAATCGACACTCCCCGAGGCCCGGGTTACGCCGCCGGCCTTCCCTGGTATGCCGTGGCATTCGGCCGAGATCAGGTGATTACAGCGTTGCAAACCTTAGATTTTGCACCAAATATGGCCAAAGAAGTGATTACTCTTCTAGCAAAATATCAAGGCACCAAAGAGGACAAATTCACAGAAGAAACACCGGGCAAAATTATGCATGAATTGCGCACGGGTGAAATGGCGCGGTGCAAAGAAATTCCGTTTATACCTTACTATGGCTCCATCGATGCCACACCACTGTGGCTGGTTTTGGTCTCTCGCTACTGCGACGTCACTGGTGATACCAAACTAGCCCTAGAACACTGGCCAAATATTGAAGCAGCCTTGAATTATCTCAAGCGCTCCACTCCAGATGATTTTCTTTATTACGGCAGTCGCAGCGAGGCCGGTAAGCAAGCCGCTTTGACTAACCAGGCCTGGAAAGATTCAGGCGATTCGGTGATGCACAAAGATGGCACGTTAGCTTCAGCGCCAATTGCAATTTGCGAGGTGCAAGGTTATCTCTATGACGCTTATACAGGCACAGCCAAATTAGCAAAGAAACTTGGTAAAAAAGAACTGGCAGCAGAACTGAATGGGCGAGCAGACAAATTGAAAGCTCACTTTGATAAATCTTTCTGGCTGCCACCGGAAAAGTTTGTCGCACTGGCTCTGGACGCCACAAGAGAGCCGTGTGATGTGGTGGCATCCAATCCAGGGCACTTGCTTAGCTCTGGCATCATTGACAGCAAACAGGCAGATGCAATTTCAAATCGATTGATGAAGAGCGACATGTTCAGCGGCTGGGGCATTCGAACTTTGTCGAGCAAAGAGAAAAGATACGATCCTAAAAGTTATCACGACGGATCAGTTTGGCCCCACGACAATGCACTGATTGTTGAAGGAATGACTAAGCGAGGTCATCAGGAAGAAGCTTCAAGGGTGATTGCAGCTTTGTTCGAAGTTGCTGCGGTAAGCCCAGACAAACGCCTGCCTGAGCTCTTTTGCGGATTTCAACGTCAGGACGAGACCACTCCGGTACCTTACAACGTTTCATGTGTGCCGCAACTGTGGTGCGTTGGCAGCGTCTTTCAAATGGTCAAAGGTATGACCGGATTGTCGGCCACTGGCGGCAAAATCACTCTTGAACATCCCCGTTTGCCAAATGGCGTAAACGATCTGACCATGAATTTCCCGGCTCGCCAGGGCCAAGCATCTCAGGTAGTTAAAATTAAACGTGACCGGCGCACGGGAGTTATAACCTCTACAGTACGTATTTCAGGCAGTCGCCAGAACCAAATAATAAGCAAGATTACCCATTTAAGCGGTAGCTGAGCGAAGTAAAAACTTTTGATCTATTATGCTAGGTCTAATTTATTCTTTGACGAGACCGCAAGAAATGACAGAAACAGCCTTTGACCCGAATGCAGTGGGCGTAAAAGTCGAGAACATTTACGGTCTGCCATTCACCACCGATGACGCCACGATTGTCATCATTCCTGTGCCATGGGAAGTGACAGTGTCCTACGGCGCCGGCACCGCGGCAGCTCCTGAAGCGGTTCTTGGAGCATCTTATCAGGTTGATCTCTATGATCCTGATTATGCCAATGCCTGGAATTTAGGTCTGGCGATGCATGCCATACCAGACTGGCTGGAAGAATTAAATTATGACCTCAGACCCATGGCGGAAGAATACATAGCCATGTTGCAAGAAGGTTTAACGCCAGACGGGCATCCTGAAATGAAAGAGATGCTCGACGAGATTAATACAGCTTGCGAAAAAATGAACACCTATGTGCAAGAACTGGCCGCGCGTGAGTTGGATGCAGGCAAACTTTGTGCCGTACTTGGCGGCGACCACAGCTCACCATTAGGGCTAATACGCGAACTAGCAAAACGAAACGAAGATTTTGGCATTTTGCATATCGATGCCCACTGCGATTTGCGCGATGCCTATGAAGGTTTCACATACTCGCACGCCTCAATCATGTTCAACGCCATCAAAGAAAAGAGTTTAAGTAAACTGGTGCAAGTGGGCATCAGAGATTACTGTCAGATGGAAGCCGATATGGTAAGTTCGTCGGAAGGACGAATCGTCGCATTCTACGACCGCGACATCAAAAGCCGCATGTTTGAAGGCATGAGCTGGATGCACATCTGCCAGGACATCGTCAATCAATTACCTGAAAAGGTCTATGTCAGCTTTGATGTGGATGGCCTGGATCCGAAACTTTGTCCTAATACCGGCACTCCAGTGCCTGGTGGATTGGAATATGAGCAGGCACTATATCTGGTGCGCATGCTGGCAGAGAGCGGCCGTGTGATTATTGGATTTGACGTCAACGAAGTCGCCCCTGGTGATGAAGATGAATGGGACGCCAACGTTGGCGCTCGCCTTTTATATCGCCTGGCAAATTTGACTTCTAAATCGAATAACGAATATTGTAGTATGGATGGGATTGAACATTAAAATGAAAAAAGCTTGTCTCCTCGCCTTAGCTATTGTTGCAACCAATGCTGTGCTTGCGTCTCCAGTTTGGGCCGAAAAATCAGCCTGGGCTCCGCTAGTGTCAGGTGAAACTACAGAAGAACGTTGGGCCACTATCGGCAAAACTGCACCGAAACTTTTAGGCATGACCAGAGCTGAAGTCGAGAAGAATCTTGGCAAAGGTTCTTACAGTGAGAGTCAACAACAAATGACTTATCAAATTACTGATCCTGCCACATCAAAAACAAATGTCTATGACAACATCTTTGTTTCATTTGATAAAAACGGCAAGGTCAATAATTTCGGCACCATCGCCAAAATCAAAGACTAACTTTCAGATCAAAACTTTCCTGTGCGTTTACACAGTGCATCGCGGTCACGGCTCTCGTAATATCGACCCATCACCATGAGGGCGTTTTTATGAGAGCAATACCCACACATTACGATGGCGAGCAGTATCGCAGCAGACTAGAAGTGCGCTGGAAGATTTTCTTCGATGCGCTAAATATTCAGACAGTTTACGAACCGAGAACGTTTGCGCTAATTTCTGGCAATTATATTCCTGACCTCTGGTTGCCACGCCAACAGATCTATGTTGAAATCAAAGGTTTTGAAGACAACCAAAGTAAATCCTTTGACGATTCCATTCGCTATCAAGAACTTGTAAACCAGACAAAGACACCGCTTTTGCGCATCAAAGGTTGGCCAGATCCGGCAAGGTATAAATGTCGTTTATATGTGCCCACCCAGCATAGACACATTTATCCAGGCTTGCACTGGGCGTCATTTGCCGAAGGTTACAACCAACAATTATGCCTGGCGGAAGGCGATAAGTTTATTCAGCTAAAAAGGTTAGAGTGGCCCTCACAGCCCATTGTGCAGGCGCCAGAAATACATTCGCCAATGATTCTTGCTGCACTCGAAAAAGGGCGCAATTTCAAAGTGTTGTCACAGGCACATGAGTATGATTCTGTAACGAACTAACGAATGCCTGTCAATTTATGGGTCTGCAAAGTTAGACGATAGCCATGAGTTAATGCAGAAGACACTGTGGCCTGTAAATTTTCTTCGTTCGCTTCAGGGTCGCGGGCATCAATAGGCATAACAAAAACTTCTGCGCGCGATCCTGCTGGTGGCCTGGCTATACGTGCTACTTCGCCTGCTTTCTGTGTGCTCGCTAAAGGCAAGCCATCTTCAGCATCAAGACTACCTGCTGACACCAAATACTTATATGAATCGATATTGCTCGCCAATCTTTGATTAAGCAAACTGGTTTTTGGGCTGCAAACAATATGAAGACGATCACTCTCAGGTAAATCAACCCAGAGCGTGCCATTGGTTTCGATTTGCACGCGCATAGAGCTAGAAAGCGCCAGTAGCGCGTCAAGTAAAGGTCTGATATTTTGTCTGAAAGGCTCTCCACCAGTTAAAACAATCAGATTACAGAAGGGTGTTTTAACGTCGACAATTGCCTGCATCAACTCATCTAAGGTCGGCCGCCATGTTGACGATTCAAATTCGGTGTCGCACCAGTAGCAACTGAGATTGCATCCAGCCAATCGCACAAAAACTGCAGGCTGTCCTGAAAAAGGCCCTTCACCTTGCAGAGTATAAAAAACTTCCTGCACCCAGAGACTCTCACCGTCACCCTTTTCTTGTGGCCGCAGCGGATTGCTACCCAGCATCTGCTACCACCTCAACTTCAACGAAACAATTTTCTGTTTCCCAGAGCACCACTTTGCTTACTCTGACGTCACTATCAACAAGTAAAAGCGGAGCAACCTCGGTCAATAAATACAATGCCATGTTTTCAGCAGTCGGATTATTGCCTAGCAAAAACAATTTTTGCTCTGGTATTGCGCGTAGTGCGGCAATTCCTTCTTTGTCTTTGTCCCACAAAATGAAACCGTGATCCCAATTTGCTTCCAGCCATGGCAAAAACCGCTCTTTAAGCACACCGAAATCAATTACTCGGCCGAGGTGGTCTAACTCTTTTGCTTCGGCGTGAAAAAATACTTGATAGTTATGCCCGTGCAAATGACGGCACTTTGACTCATGTTTATAAATTCTATGACCGGCGCAAAACTGCAATTTTCGCACCGCAGAAACTTTTGGGCTGGCAGAAGCCCCTGCAACGTTTTTAGCCTCACTAGCAACTTTTGCCATTGATTTCATCAGCCAACCTCAGCGGCGACTTGGCCAAGGCGCTCCAGCAGTGGATCTGACACGCCTGCTTGGGCGAATCCTTTAGCGCGCAATAGACACGAATTACAACTACCGCAAGGCGGTGCACCGTTATAACAAGTGGTACTAAAAGCCAGAGCTTCCATGCACCCGGGCAACGACTGAGCAAGCGTCACTGTATTTTCTTTGGTCATATGCATTAGTGGTGCCAAAATTTTCAAATCGCTATCAAGGCCGCTGGCCATAGCGCTTTCCATTTTGGTGATGAAATCTTCACGGCAGTCAGGATAGCCGCCATAATCTTGCTGGGCCACACCAATTACTAAACTGTCGCATCCCAGTACATAAGCACGATTGGCGGCAAGAGTAAGAAAGAGAATATTGCGCCCAGGTACAAAAGTATCAGCTAGTCCTGAAGGCAAAGCGCTTACATCATCGTATTTTTCAACATCACGCGACAAATCGGTGAGCGGGCTCAACCCTTTAAAAATGGGTCCGAGATTGAGCACTTCTTGCTTGATGCCTGCTAGCTGTGCTATTTTCTCCGCACTCTTAAGTTCGATATTGTGCCTTTGACCATAATCAAAAGTGAGAGCAAACACGTCATCAAAACGTTGCTTGGCCCAATATAGACAGGTTGTACTATCCTGCCCGCCAGAAAAGATCACGAGAGCTTTAGACATAAGAGCTGATTGTATCAAATCGCCAGCCGGCTTGGCTGTTGAGATTCTGACAACCGACTAAGCTGTTACAAAAACCATTACCTGGCTCTTATCTAGCCTTTTTCCTGGCCCGGGTGTATTCCGCTTGAGGCCAGAAAGGAATGCCGCCGCGAGGGGTGAACCGCCCTTCCACCTTGAGATAATGAGGATCTAGTAAATTGATCAAGTCATTGGCAATGCGATTGACACTTGCTTCATGAAATTCAGCAAACTGTCTGAAGGCGCCCAGATAAACCTTTAGTGATTTGCTTTCCACACAGAGCTTTCGCGGCTGATAGTCAATAACAATGGTGGCAAAGTCCGGCTGGCCAGTAATAGGACAAAGTGTGGTGAACTCAGGTGCCTCTATATGAATTGTGCCAACAACCGCATTGGGGTTAAGTTTAGAGTCATCAAAAGGGTTTGGGAAACATTCAAGAATGCTTGGTTTCGGGTCGTCGTAAATTTGCTTTGTTGATTTACCTAACTGGGCAAATTTTTGTTTTGGATTGGAGCTGCTCATCGCTTTTCTCTGCTGTTTGGAAAACACTATTTTAGCCGCATATCACAAGCTATACTTCCAGAATCAGCGAGATGCCACTTGATGAGTTCAAAAAGAACAGCGTTAACTTTACTAACACTCACTGTCAGCGCCGTGGGCTCAATGTCTTGCGCCACAGGCAAAGACGACGATTTATTATCGATCTTTGGCGAACAAATAGATCTCGAAAATTCGCATATGAATGTCAAGGCATCAAGTTCTGTTCACTTAGACCAGTGGCTCGCCAACTACCTGGCCGGAAAAAAGATAATAATCCCAGACGAAATAATGCACGGGCCGTGCAAGCGATGGCGTCCGCTTCTGAAAAAGCTTTCGGTCAAACCACATTCGTGCTCGTTGGCGGTTACGATTTTGCGGCGAATATACTTGAACACAGCGGCAAATTTGCCCCAGCCATAATTTATAAGCAGAGAGAAATTGCTGCCTAATCGTTGATTTTTTCTGTCTTTTTTGATCTGAGTAAAAATTGACTTTCTGCCGTGACCACGTCGGCTTTGGTGATAATTCCCACCAACTTGCCTTTCTCTACAATTGGCAGGCGGCTAATTTTGTATTTATCGAGAGCCAATACCACTTCGGCCAGAGACTCGTCTGAATTAATGGTCACCGGTTTAACCGTCATCACTTCTATTATTAATGTTTCACCGCCATGTTCAAGCCGATCAAATTCGAGTACATCGTGATGCGTGACCATACCAACCGGTCGATACTCTTTGTCGACCACAGGAAAACCATGGTGTTTGGAATTGGCGAAAATGGCTCGCACAGTAGAAAGTGTACAGTCATCAGCAATAGTCTCAACCGAGCGGTGCATAATATCTGCGGCGCTTTTTGTTTTCATGATACCGGCATCGCCTTCGACAATATGTGTATCGATGCCCACCCATTCCAAAAGCTGATCATAAATAGAACCAGGGTCGAGTTTTTCTGCCACTAGATAGCTGACGACGCAGCTGATCATCAGCGGTAATACCACATTAAAGTCAGTGGTCATCTCAAAAATAATCACCACCGCGGTCATGGGCACACGAGCCACCGCACAAAACACCGCACCCATGCCGACAATGGCAAATGTTATGGAGTTTGCTGTGCCGCAAAAATGCTGTTCCACCATTGCCGATAGAAGTCCAAGGCAGGCTCCCATAGTTAAACTTGGTGCAAATAATCCGCCTGGAGCACCCGAGCTATACGCAACTACAGTTAAAACAAATTGCAGAGCAAGGACAATGAGAATTGTGTTGAGACCTAAATTTCCAGACAGCAGTGCTTCACGCAGTCCACTATAATCATGAAAAATAGGTGGCTGGCTTGCCACCAGCAAGCCAGAGACTAAACCAGCCAATCCGCAAGTAACTGTGACTGGCCATTTAAGCAGGTCACGATTGAGAGTGAGACCGCCAATGATGCCTTTATTGAAAAGCGCACCGAGTAATCCGGCAGCAGCACCCAACAATAAATAAAATGGAATATCCATAGCGGCAAAAGTAGATACCGAATTGTATTTACTCAGCTGAATATCGAGACTATGCACACCAACCAAACGAGAAAGCACTGCAGCGACAAAACATGCCACCACTGCAGTACCGACAGTAAATCCAGACATGCGACCAATTAATTCTTCCAGCACAAAAAGCACACCCGCCAGTGGTGCGTTGAAAGCAGCGGCCAGACCGGCACCAGCACCGGCGGCAATCAGCTGAGCGCGATGCTTAGGCGAAGAGCGAATCAGTTTACTGGCGTTGGCCGAAAGTGCTGCAGAAAGCTGCACTGTGGGCCCTTCTCGACCCATCGATAGACCTGTACCGAGTGCCACCACGCAGCTAACTAATTTGACGGCCGCCGTACGCAAACTCAAATCTTGCGGTATACCTAAAATAGCCGCTTTGACTTGAGGAATGCCACTACCGTTTGCTTCTGGTGCTACAAACTGAATCAGGGCACCAGATATGAGACCACCTACAAGCCCGATTAAAGCAAACATTGTCATTTCGGGCGAGGCCAGAGACAAATAGTTGTGACTTTCGGCGCCCATAGCAATACGCCAGGCACCAAGTCTGCCCACACCTTCCTTTAACAGTACGGCGCCCACAGCGGCGACGATACCAATAACACAGGCTTCAAGCAAATTGATATTAGTGGGCCCGGCTAGATCTTTTGCGTCTTCGGTCATGCGTCTCCAAAGTTAAAGGCGCGAGTTGCCCCGCGCCTTTGACGTTTAGCTCGCCTGCAACTTAGTATTTAATTGAGTTAGCACGCTTGTAGTGGTTAAAGGCAGAAAGAGAATTATCAGTTGTGCACTGCTTGCAGTTAACACCCAATTTGACTCTATCTTCATAGTTGAGCGACAACTCGGCATACTGAGGCTCATCGCCGAAGTTAACGCCTTGAGTAGCAGCATCATTGACGGTGGCAGCAAAGAAAATATTGCTTATGTTTGCCCAGCGGGTAGCTGAGTAGCACATTGGGCAAGGCTCACCGTTGGTGTAGAGATCACAGTGAGAGGTCTTGCACGTCTGTGGCAATTTGAGGTTTGGATTATCTTTGTCGATGTGACCGAGATTGAACACGTTCAATTCTTTGCAAGCTTGTTTGATGCAAGTGGTTTCGCCATGAGCGGTTGGATCGACCCATTGAGTTACGTGGTTGTGTGAAATCCAGTAGCGAATCACTTTGTTTGTATCGTCATCAATTTGCACGATTACTGTGCTGAAAGGTCCGCCGCCGTGCTGTACTGATTTCAGAGCTTCGGCGCAAGCGAGATGCATCCACTTGTTGCCAACATATTGAACGCCGTGATACTTCAAGGTTGGTTTGATGTTGGAAGTTTGGCATGGCAAACGCTTGGCATCAGCTTCAGACAAATTTGAGGGTGGGCAATAGCCATCCCATGGCTGAAGATAAGCAAACTGATCTTTAACATTCAGTTTTTCGAGGTTTGCTGTGTAAGGTTCATCGGCGTCGTAGTGGGTCATTTGTTCGAACGACGGATCATATTCGACGCCAAAAAATTTGGTATCAGCGGCAAAGGCGCCGGTTGAGGACAGACCTAGAAGGCAGCCAATTAAGGCAACCACAATTGACTTACCGGTTCTTGACATAGATTCTCCAGAAACAATTTTCGTTAGTGAGAATAATACTTTACGGCAGGTGTTCGCTGCAGCTTGATTACTGATAATTTGGTCGGTAAAAAAATAGAGGCCCGAATCGCTTCGAACCTCTATTCATCAACTGTTGAGCTTCAAGTCAACTTAGCGCCAGCCGCCGTTACGACGACCACCGCGTTCTCTATCAGCTAATTGCACTGTCACAGATGCATTCAAATCATCAAGACTTCTCTCGAGACTATTGCGTGTGATGCCACTGAAATTATTGCGGCCATTAGTCTTAAGATGCTGACCTTGGTTATAGATATGATCGTACTGTGTTTTTAATTGACGATATTCATGTGATGTAAGTTGCCCTGTATTCAAGCCGGTTTGCAACCGCACTTGCACTGCATTGAGAGCGCTGTCGAACGATGTCCAGTAGGTATTTGCATATCCACTATTCCAGCGACCGCGATTCCATCTAGGTGATGAAGAACCACGTTGGAACCAGGCGCCACCATTTCCAATCACACCACCATTAAGAGTAGGATTAGCCACGCCGGCTGCGATGGCCGAATTGATGCTGGTGTTGATTGAATTGAAATTATTCAAAATGGTTTGTACTTGCGTAAAACCAAAATTGTTGGCGGCAAGGTAAGCTGCTTGATCGTTAGCATTTTGAGCAAGCTGATTTTGAAACATCTGCGCTTGGGCTGACGTTAAAGTGCCGTTGCTGATTGCGGTAGTGATATTAGCGTTAGCCTGAGCACGGCTATTATCTAAATTTTGCATGGAGGTCATTTGATTGGCGCTCAAATTTCCATAGTTATTATTATTGTTTCCGTTGTAAAAACCGTTGTTTCCGTTATTGAAGCCGTTGTTGTTATTGAAGCCGTTGTTGTTCAAGCCGTTATTGTTATTCTGGGTGCCAAGCACATTTCGCAACACATCTTGAAAACCCTGGGCGCTTGCCGGGGCAGTAGCAATACCACTAACGGCCGTTGCCAAGGCTGGTGCGACAACAAAGGCCAGCATCAATGTCTTAGCTAGAATCACTCTTTTCATTACTATTTTTCCTATCCTATATATACAACTTGAATTACTGGGGGCTCGTTGGCAAATGCCTTGAATGATACCGCCGGCACTTCGTTTTCAATGCCGTGACTTAGTAGACGGCGGTCAATACATTTGGTTCCAAAATCGTATTCATATGTCTTTGGTTAGTTACTTGCTATTATGCAAAGGCAAACGGGAGTTCAGTATGAGCAAAGTTATTAGCAAATTGGTGCTTGTCACACTTCTATTAGTCACGGCTCTACCCGTGCAGGCACTACCATTTCAGTCGAAGACCAAATTTATTGGCATGACCAAGACTGTGCACCGCGGCGAACCCTGCAGCGTCACTGTGCAGACCTTACCGAATTCACTTTGTCAAATCACAGTGCAAAAGCCAAACGGCACTCCTAGTCGCCATCCAAATTTGGGTGAGAAAAGAGCTGATGCAGCTGGCACTGTAAACTGGCAGTGGCAGATGGTAGAAGACGCGCAACCTGGCGATCGTTTAGTTACAGTGCAGTGTATCGATAATAACAATCGTGAAACCATAGTTTCAAAAAAGATGCGCGTCATAAAGTAATTGCACTGTTAAAATAACTCATACGGCGAGCACCATATTTAGTGCTTAAATGCCTGCGGGCTTAGCGATACCCAGTTCTTCCATGGCGTCATCAAAACTGACTTTGTTTTTCCTTGTGTACTGCAAAGCTTTAACCGCCTGGTCTACGGCCAAATAACCGTGTTTCAACAAATACTGGCAACGAAGCGAAGCAATCAGTGTGGCTTCATCTATGGCACCAGACACTACCAACATTTTTCCAATCAAGGCTGGGTAGCGACTACTGAGCTCAATTGCTTCTACGATGTCTGAATCGTTGACGAAACCAGTCATTTTGAGCAACTCTCCCAGCACTGGAGAGGGCACGTCACTACCTTCGTTTCCTGCGTCTTTAGATTGAGTGCGCTCCCCGTGAATTAAGCGATGAATTTCGTCAGTAGCCTTATTTAAGGCAAGGTCACCAGTGCTGACTTGCTCATGAAGACGTTCGGCTCTTTTGAAAACAGACTCAGAAATTAGTCCTAGTGCCACAATTGCCTCTCCCAGACTCAGTTGCTTGCTTAAACTGGTCTCCATGGCATTAAGAATTTCGTTCTCGCTGGCCAAACCTGACATTACCAGAAACTCGCCGAAGCGCACCTGCTTTCGGGCCGGAGCCGGTCTCAACCCATGCGACTCGAGTTTGAGCGGCAATGCATGTTTAGGAGCTGTGACCACCAGCATCTCTACTGCCTGTGGCAATGACATGCGACCCTGGCGCACCATGGCTTGCAGGTCTAATGCCTGGGTTAAAAGCGGGTGGGAAATCACATTGTTTAGTGTCAGCACCCGGCCTAAGCGCATTCCAGTTTCATAGCTGATTTTTTGAGCGTTTTCTAATTGTGCCGCCGTCAGTAAACCTGCATCAGTAAGAATACAACCTAGCGTTGCTTTGTCTGTTGCTCCCTGAACGCCTATTTTCTTCAGAGCATCCGCCGGGCTCACACCACTGACCCGCACCATTTGTGCGGCCTTGCGAGCATCATCAATAGTGCAAATGTTCTGACCAATTAATGGTTGCAACTCTACTACTAACTGCAACTCCGCCTCGCTTATCCGTCCTGATAAAACCAGAGTGCGGCCAAGTGGCAATCCAAATTGAGGCGCTACCAACAGCGCGTCATTAAGATCGACTTCGCTGACCAGCTTTAATCTGACCAGTAGTTCACCAAAGCGAATCATAAAATATTTACCGCACGAGCAGCCAGTAGTGCCACCACAGCCAGTGATATGGCAGATTGTATCATCATCAAAACTTTTGCCCATCGCGATAAAATTGGCACATCGGTGGGTGATAATGCGGTGCTGGTATTAAAGGCGAGAAAAAGATAGTCAACAAAAAGTGGTGCCCAATTCTCCTGATCGTTTTTAGAATCGCAAGGGCCTTCCATTGTCATTTGCGGAAAAAGAAAGGCCCCATCTGTATGTGTGTCGCGCATATTTCTTTTGTGCGGGCCGCCTGCATCAAGGCGCCAGTACCAGACAGCAAAAGTAAGAATGTTTGTCACCCATAGTGCGGCCGCTGATAGTAAAAGTTGCTCTGGTGTTTCCACATGGCGCGGTATTGCCAGCACAAGGAGTATCACAGATATAATCAATTCAATGGTGACTATAGCAATGATAAAAAAACCAATTGGTTTACAAAATTGATGATGGCCTTTGCTGTGAAAAATCTGCGCCGGCACCATGGCAACCATCACCACCGCCAGAAGCGACCAGTGTGGCCCAAACGCCAGTTCATCAGGCAGGGCCATATGAAGACCGCCGGCGGCAAGTAAAGCCAGCAACGATGGCCAGACCGGCTCCATCTCTCTGCTCTTTTTGATCTCGGCGATCATTTTAAGAGCCGCTCTCCGGTGGCTGATTGTTAGCCTGTTTAGACAGCTCTTTGACGCGGTCAAACAAAGCGTTGGCAATTTTTTCGGGGTCGTCTTTACCCTTACCTTCTGCTGCCAGTTCAGGGCCGGTGACTGGTTTGCCAAAAATTACCCGAACTTGAACGAAGCTCGGAAAATACTTGCCGGGCTCCAGCGCTTGTCTCGTGCCGTCTAAATAAACCGGCACGGCAGGCACCTCGTTTTTTTCCAGCAATAGCCCAATGCCCTGTTTGAAAGGCAGCATTTTTCCAGTCAAAGTACGTTCAGCTTCTGGGAACCAGACCAGGTTATTGCCATGTTTCAACACCGAAACCGAAAGCGCAAGACTGGAGAAAATGGACTGTTTTGCTTCAATGGGAATAACGCGCGATAAACGACTTAAGAAGGAAAAGACAGGATTGCCAAAAGCAATGCCGGTCCAACCTGCCCACTGAGTTTTTTTAATGGCGGCTTCAGGTAAAGCCGCGCAAATGGCAAAAGCATCAAGATAGCTGGCATGATTGGGGGTAAAGACACAATTTTTCAGATTGGCAATGTTCTCTAAACCAACTGCCTCAACTCTAAAAGGCATCATAGCTGTCATTACGAAGTGGTAGAGCGCCTTTGCTGCAGGCACTTTCCAGCCAGTGAGAGGCATGAGAAATTCTTTTTGCTCGTCAGTTATATAATGATCAGGGTCTTCAATGGGCGAAACGGCTCCTTCGCCACCTTCAGCAGATGCCACCACTTCAGTCAGCAACTCACGCACTGTTGTTACTCGCGCAATTGCGTCGCCGGTTAATTCAACACCTGTATGTTCAACCAGTTCAAGGGTCAAATGCATCCATTCAAGCGAGTCGATATTCAAATCTAACTGTGGGCTGGTATCCAGGGTAATATCCTGATCAGGAAACCGTTTCTTCAACCATTCAAGAGTGGCTACAGCAGCCGGCTCTTCCACCAAAATCTGATCGTTCGAATCTAAAACTTCGGCATTTTTCCCCTGAGCGCCCTTACCTTTTTTCTTCTTATTTGTGCCGTCTTCTGACAGAGCTTGTTCGTAGCGATCTTTTAATTCGTGCCTTTTGATTTTGCCTAAATTAGTGCGCGGCAGTGTTTCATTTGTCAAAGCAAAATTGGTCACCTGCAGGTAAGAAGCGAGGCTACCTGAGGCAACTTTAAGTGCGCTTGCAACTGCGGCTTTTGCGTCTTTTTCACCAATTTCTTTTTTATCGGGCATCACCAGTGCCACCAATTTATGATCTACTTGCAGTAAACCAATTTCGGCTATGGCAGGTTGCTTAGCAATGCGATCTTCAACATCTTCTGGCTGAATTTTTTCTCCGCCTTCCATAACGATGGTAGACGAAGCACGCCCAATCACATGCAGGCTGCCATTTTTGATCACGCCCAGATCGCCAGTTTTAAACCAACCATCTTCTGTAAATACTTCTTTGTTCAGTTCAGGCAAATTGCGATAGCCCGAAAAAACATTGGGGCCGCTGACGGCAATTTCGCCTGAACCTTTTTCAAGCCTTTCGTCTGGCTCTTTAAGAGGTTCAATGCGCACTTTCACTTTTGTAATGGCCTGACCCACGCCTTCGAGATCGCGATCGGTGGGCATACGGAAAGTGATCAACGGAGCAGTTTCGGTCAATCCGTAGCCGACGCCGATTTCCCAACCAAGGGCACGCAGTTTGTAAGCCAGTTCACTGGGTAGAGGCGCACCACCACAAGTGAATAGACGCAGAGTAGAACTAAACTTATTACGGATGGGTGCCAATAGCACTTTGCCCGGACGCACGTTGAACATTTGATCCATGGCGATGCAATATTCGAGCATGGCATTAAAACTAGCGCCAACAATCGGATTTTTATTCAGCTTGGTTTCAATGGCTTGATAAAGTGAACGCAACAAACGTGGCACACCAACTATCACTGTGGCTTTGCCATCATTGATCGCTCGCATGATTTCAGGGCCGGTTAAAGACCTGGGCAAAATAATGGTAAGGCCCATGAGCAGCGGTGCCATTAGACCTGTATTGAGCGGATAGACGTGGAACAGGGGCAAAGGCAAGAGCACGCGATCGCCCTGTTTGAGTAGGTCAATTTGAGAAATTACTTCGTCTAATTGCAAAAGCATATTGGTGTGATTGAGCGGTACTCCTTTAGGTGTACCGGTGGTGCCGGAGGTGTAGAACAATACGGCAAAATCTTTAGGCTCCATCGTCGGAAATTTCGTTGAGGCAACGTCAGCTTGAGCAGAAATTTTATTCCAGCTCTCTTCTGTGTCGACTAAATCAAGACGGACAATACGGTGAGTACTTTTGGCTTTGGCACCAGTTTTAGGCAAGACTTTATCGAGACGCTTGGAGCCCTTTTCGTCTGTAAAAATCCATCCGGCCGCACTGTCGTCGACAATGTGCCTGAGCACATCGTCATTTTGTTGGGAGTCCACAGGCACTACTGTGGCCCCAGTATAAATAGTGGCTAAAGCGCTGATAATCCAGGCAGAAGAGTTGGGGGCAAAGAAAATAACATTGTCACCCTTATTAATGCCCTTGCCTAAAAGTGCGGCAGCAACTTCTCGAATTTGCGTCAGCAAAGCATTGTAAGTAAGGGTGGTGGAATTGTCTTTGCCGTAGCTCACGATGGCGGTCTTAGCCACATGAGCATCGAAACCATCAATTAAATCACGCAGAGTACGAGTTGATGTGGTGTCGGTGGCAGCCTTGCTGCCATTGCCATTACCGGCGGTATCAACCAAAGCATTCGAGTCTACAACAGGTTTACTACCATCCATGTGATTCGACTTGACGACCATATATCCACCACACCCACATTTCAGTTTTTGTTTGACCTCAGGGTTTCCGGACCCATTATATTATTCCAGCGCCGATTTAATCAGCTTTTACTTCTACCGCTGCAGGGTCCACGATTTTGCTTGGTATCTCTACGACTTCACGACGCCCCTGTGATTTATCAAGAGCTAGAAGCTGAGCACGAACCTTTGGCGCTACAGAATCTGCAGCTCTCTGCCCCACTTCAATGCCGCGCCTCAGTATCTCTTTGTCTTTGGTCAAACCCGGCACAAAATCTACGTCAGGATAAATGAGAATGTCTGAGGCATGGGCTTGTTGCTTGTCGGCATTAGCCAACATGATGTCCATGACGCGCATGATCAACTGTTTTTTCGATTTAAATTGTTTGTTGGGCACTGGCTTAACAGCAGTGTCGCAGAGGGCGGCGACGACTATATCGGCTCCCATACTTTGAGCAATATTTGAAGGCAGATTGGCTTTCAGACCACCATCTACATAGAGCTTCGAGTCAATCATCACGGGGCGATAGAGTGTGGGTACGCAATTGCTGGCCAGAACCGATCGTGGCAAATCGCCTTTGGTCAGTACAGTGGTTTCGCCGTCAGTCAAATTGGTTACCACTGCGGCAAATGGAATTTTCAGTTCGGCAAATGTAGCCGGAAGCTTTTCTTGCAATAGTTTTAAATAACCGTCGCCACTGGTAATTCCAGCATAAGGCCGGCCTTTAAATAAATACAAAATCGGTTTGATGGGCCGTGTAATGACGCTCAGTACAGCCCCTTTGAGCATGGCATTTTGCATAGTGTCATCGAGGTAAAGTTTCTCAATATCGTCAACAGAGACACCAGCGCAATAAAGGGCACCAACAGTGGAGCCCATACTTGTGCCGACAATGCCATCAATTTTGATGCCGTGCTTTTCAAAACTGCGTAACACGCCAATTTCAGCTACAGCTTTGCAGCCGCCCCCTGATAAAGCGAGAATTAAACGGGGAAGCTTTTCGACGAAAGGTTCTTTGATTTCAGGAGCAACCACCGCCGTGGGTGACAGTGCTTCAGCGTCGCGATTGACTGCACCACGTTGCAACGCATCGGCAGTTGTGGCCGTGTCTTTGATGACGTCTGCGGCAAATGTTGGCAGGGTGCTTATGTTGAGTGTGACTAAAGCCGAAAGAGCCACTAAAACTTTGCCCGAATGCATGTTGGTCAACCTCTGAGTTATTGCAGGATACCAGGCAAAATGCCGCTTGTTTACTTTGATGTAAAGACTGGCAGTGCGACAGATTGGTTCCGCAGGCAGCAAATAAAGTTAACGTCTGCCTAAGTATCTGGAATGTTGCGGCGCCATTGCTCATAATGCTTAGATTCAAAAATAGGTTGCATCATGAGCTACAAAAGTCTTGGTATCTTTCTTTTCTCCGCCGCGGCAGCAATAAGCTTAACAGCCTGCAATCAGGCCGCGAGTGAATTGTCAACTACTTCGACGCCTGTTGCAGCAGATCAAGCCGCATGGAAAAAGTTAAGTGCTGAAGCTGATGCCGCACTTAAAGGGGGTGACAAAACCGCCGCCGAGACTAAGTATAAAGAAGCAATAGAAGCCGCCAAAATTATGGCCGCTGATTCACCCGAACACGCAGCTGCGGTAGCCAATCTGGCTAATTTCTATTACGCCCAGGGTGATGGTGCTCAAGCCAATCAGCTTTACAGTCAGAGCCTGGCAATGCACGAAAAAGCCTTAGGCCTTATGCACGTAGATCTGGTCACCGACCTCGTTGGCCTGGCCAAAGTTTACGTTTTAGAAAAGAAATACGCCGAAGCACAAACGAGTTATCAGCGCGCCATCGATATTTCTAAAAAGACTGACAAATCTACAGCCGAACTGGAAAGTGAAATGGCAAAAGTAAAAGAGCTGGCCAGTAAAGGCAAATAGTTGAAGCAGAAGCCTGAAAAAGACTAATCTAAATTGGCCATGGGGTCGATTTCAAAATTGCTGCTGTTGCCGAGCATTTGATGCGGCTTAAGAATCTGCTGGCGAACATAACTGTCTGGATTATTGGACCACCGCACAGCAGCCTCACGCACAGTGGTCTTCTGACGGCTGACACTGTCTATAAGATTAGCCTCAGTTTCTTTGCAGCGCGATTCCATCTGCTTCAATCGTGCAAGCGGGCACGGTTCTTGATTTTCTGGCGCTGGCGTGACCAACTTAGCCTTTAGTTTGGCCAAAAAATCTGCCACAGAATTGATTTTATTCATTAATCTACCGCAGAGTTGATAGAGCTGACCCTTTGCCTAGGCTAGCTCATATAAGCCGGAGCAAATTATAGGGTAGGGCATAATTTTGTATAGGGATTACTATAGCCTGCCGGAAACGCAGACAGAGCTATGGTTTGATGGCGGCGAGCCGTGAACCTGGTTGCTACTTCCAGGAATATTCTGTAATCATGCCGTCGCGGTATGTCACTCGACCGCCGGTGGGATCGTCGCCTGCCTGAACGGGACGCACATGACCATGACCGCCTTTAGACGCTATCTGTCGATTGCGCTTTCTGCCGTGCCTAACTGCTTTGGTTTTACTAGGCGAAGCTGTAACAGCACTCACAGTCGAAGCCGACTTCACTTCAGACCCAGACGCTTTATCAGTAACTACTTTGGCACCACCAGCAGTGCCGCCAAAAGGCAAATATTTTTGCACTGGGGAAAGAATTTTTTGCACGCCGCTTATGGCTTCAGGAGGCATTTTCACGATTTGATCGAAGGCCCAGAAAGCTGCATATGCAACAGTACCGAGAATGGCCAGAGCGATGCCACCACGCAAACTATAGTGCGCCAGTTCTCTCGTGAAGGATGCACGGGCTATCTGCCACCCGTCCTCTTCGGCCAGGGGCTTTACCATGTCTTCTTCAGTGATTTCAGTAACTTCAGTTGCTTGAGGCACGATTTCAGTTTCTTCCTGTTTTACAAAAACGATTCGATGTCAGTATGACTGAGGTGCCACGAGGTTCCATTAGAGGCAGCTCACCTGGCTTTGAGCAATAAAAAGACCCGCAGGTCAGAAATAGGATCAGTAAAGACTGCTGATAATAAACCGGATAGATGAGTTTTTGTTTAGCTAAGCCAGGATGGTCTTTGCCACGCTATTCGGGCATCTTTGCTAAGATTAAAGCAGCACTTGACATCTAGTACTTATTACGATAATCAAAAATTCCCTATCTCTACTTGAACTCTTGCCTGGGTGATTTCTGTCTATGGGGCAGTTTACCGATTCCACAGAAGCTTTTGGCTTTGATCATACCGACTCGCTGGCCTTTATCAATGGTCGAGAAGCGCTTGAACAGGCAAATTACGTTGTAGCTGTACACAATTTCACCTTGCTGATTGAGCGCCATCCACAACAAGCACAATATCGATTTATGCGTGCTAAAGCCTATCTTGGACTCTGCGCTTTTGCTCTCAGTGTGCAAGATCTAAATCGAGCCATTGAGCTTGGTATGGCCCATCCTGAAGTGAAAGACCTGCTTTCCTGCGCCATTGGCGAGCAAGAAAAACGTGGTATCACACAAGAATTTAAAACAGATTTTTTAGCTCTTGTAGCACTACGACGCGATTACCGCTTGCGCTCCTTAGTTTTGAGCGTGGATGAATATCTAGCCGA
The DNA here is from genome assembly GCA_949127735.1 of Candidatus Obscuribacterales bacterium. Lineage (GTDB taxonomy): Bacteria > Cyanobacteriota > Vampirovibrionia > Obscuribacterales > Obscuribacteraceae. Next base: position 38,893 of record CASBPX010000011.1, read on the forward strand.
AAGTAAATTTGATCTGGCGATAAAATCTCTAGACCTGGCTGAGAGACTGGTAGATCACACAGACCCAGCTTCTGAGTTGAGTTTTAAATTAGGAAAAATGCGTGTGCGAGCATGCTTCGGCAGCAACCAAAAACTAGACGCACTCAAAGTCATCGACTTCCATCTCAATCATGCTTATGCCATCGGCCGCGACGATCAGGTGCGGCAATTCAAATTGCTGCGCTCTCAGGCTTATAGCTGATACTTAAAACAAATATTTTTTTTCGTTTCACACTGCAAGGCTCAAGTAATATTTTCCTGTGATCATTCGTTTGATTTTTCGCCTGATATTTCGCTGGAGTAGTTTGATGCCGGTTTATTTGCTTTTGCTTGCCCTGACGGCGTTTGTTTTGAACGGCAATTTTGCTCACGCGCAGACTTCCGCCGCAAAACCGGCCGCCCAGCAAAAAGGAAGCGACACTGTAGCGGTGACGGCCGAAATTAGAGCCTACGAAAGCAAATATTTTGAACGTCACTTTGAAGGCGAAACCACCGACAAGCGCCTCGACAGGCTGGAGAATTTCATTTTTGGCGCGACAAATTCAGGTAGCGCCTCCTCCCGCACCGCCCAAATTGTGGCCGCCGTGGGCGTGCCGGCAGTAGTAGCGGCTGCTCCAAAAACCGCACCGTCTTATAATGATGCAACTTCAGCTTCACCCAATACTGATCTGTCCCTGCAATCGCCGGGCAACTATCCTCGCGTGACGGCATTGGAAAGTGAGATTCTCGGCCAGAGCTATCCCACTCAGCCTCTTATAACAAGGCTGAATCGCATGGAACTCAAAGTTTTTGGCGCTCAGTCACACAGTGATGATCTTTCAGCCCGCACTGACGCACTTGACCAGTATGCTCAGGTGAAATTGCATATTAAACCTCAGGCCGCTCTGGCAGTAAATCCACAAATGGAAGGCAAAGGTGGATCGAGCTCCCAGGGAAATTCTGCCATTAACGACGCTAATCCTTTTGTGCGCGGTTTGCGCAGCTTGGCCGGTGGGCCTTCACCCTTGAACCCTATGGCAATGACAAGCCCTGTGGGTAGTTACGACGTTGACGATGAAGATCCGGCGGCTGCTGCGCGCAAGAAAATGATCGAACAACAACTGGCAGATGCCGCCAGGCCAAATGCGCCATCGGCCCATGAGCGAACACTTTCAAGGGTCGCCTGGTGTGAAATGCAGATGTTCGGTAAATCATATCCGCAATTGCATTTACTACAACGGCTACACCAGCTCAACAGTGAACTGTTCCCCACAGACAAAGAAAAAGACATTCAACTGATGGACCGAATCGACGTCATTGTGCGGGCGGTTGTTTTGCGAAAACATCCACCCCAGGCCGCCTGAACTTACTTAACCCACTATCCGCTTGACAACTAGATGCCGCTTGCAAGCTTAAATCTGGCGCCAGTGGCCTGGCTTCAGGTTTTTTTTGTTGATCTCTTGTCCAGAAAAACCCCGGCACGGGTATATAAAAATGTAGCGTGTGGAGGCCGGATGGCAAAACCGGGTGAAATTACCGAATATTCTCCATCCACCCCTCGAGCGGATGCTGCCGCCGGGCGCGCCGAAGGGAGCGATCAGGCCAAAGACGCGCAGAGCAAATTGAGTCAAGACGCGCTAGCTGGAAAACCGCAAATAGTCGGTGATCAGACTGAAGGTAGAGGCACACTGGCCGCCGACAATACAGTATTGACGGCCGAACAGCTGAAGATGCTAGATTCGTGGCGTTCTAACGAAAATGCCATACGCAGCTCTAATATTGCCAGCAGCACAGATGGCGGTGCGGAAACGCAAAATGGCGTCTATAAAATGGCCGTTGAAGAGCTCAAAAGGCAGGGTCTCGATAAACAGGGCTGGGAAGCGTTACCTGTTCAAGATAAGTCTCCGCTGGACAAAATCGGAGCTGATATTGTTCTGGTGAACAGAAAAACCGGCGATATGATTTTCCTAGATCCCACATCGCGCAGGCTTGATCCGCGCACCGGTGAAATGCTCAGAGCAGGGGAAGGCTCTAAAAATAACGTACCGGCCCTGCGCCAAGATGGCGTTGTCGACGCACTTTCCTCCTGGTTCGACAAAATGAGCGGCAATCTCAAAACCGATCACGAAAACCCTGTCATACGCGACCGCATAAAAACTTTCGCTGAAGACTTCCGTTTTCAGGTGGCTGAGCTGACTTCTAGACCGACCCCTTTCAATTTGAAAGATTTTCCGCTGCCGTCACCTTTAGCCTATGCGCGAGTGCCAGACGGTAAAGGCGAAACCAATTCAAACCCCAAAGAAATTGCCGAAATTAAGGCAGTGAGCCAGTGGGCGAGTGAAAAAGCCAGTAATTTATCGCGCAGTGGCGACTCTCGCTCTGCTTCAGACCACCGGTCATTTGCTCAAACCGTAGACCAGGCTCTCAGTTTCACAGTACGAGAAAAGTCTGGCAAGCTATCTGAAGCTTTCCACCGCACAGCCGCAAAAGTAATTGTTGAAGATGCAATTGCGCAAGCTTACCCTAACCAGCCTAAACCTATTAACGGTAAAACCCACGTCAATCTGGGTGAAGGCAACCGCATTATGATTGATAAGAGCGGTCAACTTGTCGCCGACGTTATGCCTGACTCAAAATCAGAAAGTAAATATGTCATCACCGGCGGTGACGCCGCTGAGGTCTTTAGAGCTGAAGTTAACAAACTAGTCATGGTGCGCAATAATCCTGCCAAGTTGCAGGAATTTATTAGCACCTTACCAGGCAGCGTGCAAAAGAAAATTGAACGCGGCGAAATGTCGGCCGTGAAAATTTTGCAAAAGGTTGAAGAAAATCGCAATGCTTACTCAGCCGGCGGAGCAGGTGTTGAGCGACCTCTTTACGGACGAGTAGTAGAACGGCTGGCCAGCGGCAAAGTACCGTCACTGCGTGGCATGGTTGAAGACGTGGTGCCAAATGAACAGAAAGTAGCCAAAGCAGAAGTAGTCAAAGCAGAAGTGATACCGGAAACACCAAAAGTGTTGCCCGAACCTGTAAAAGAGGTCAAAGAACGGCCGGTAGCTGCCAACAATAATGAACCACCCAAAAGTCGCTGGGATAAACCAGCACCAAATATGGGATCACTAGAAAATGCGGCCAGCACTATGTCGCAAACAGAAAAAACCTTTGTTCCGCTTTCTGCTTCTGAAGTGCAAAAGCTGCGCGAGGAGCGCATCGCTTTAGAACGGAAAGGCCAGCTCACGCCAGAAGAGAGTCATCAAAAGCGTGCTTTGCAATTTGCTGAAAGAGAATTGACCAAGGCTGGCAATGAGCCATGGAAAGCCGATCTAATTAGCCATTTGCGCAAGACCATGCGTGGTGAAGCTCGCGGTGCATCTCTCGGAGTGGCCATTATTGGTTCGGCTGCCCTTTCATGGATAGTGCAACATCAGGGGCCAGGCGACCCGACCAGAGCCAAATTTGGTGAAGTATGGTAGAGGGCCGCGCACTCAATACTAGTGAAAAAAGCGATACTACGTGTAATGGCAGCGCGCTGATTCACGAAGCTTTGTGCGGAAAAAAACCTGAAACTCAACCCGAAATAAAACCCGAGACCAAAACAGAAAGTCAGCTGGAAAGCCCCGAAGCCGCGGCCAAAGCAGAAAACGATCGTATGCGGCTCAGTTATTTGCAAACGACTCTGCAGAATTTGCTACCAGCTGTAATGTCAACCACAGCAGAAAACGGCACGTCTAAACTTGAACCCCAGCAAGCAAAAGAATTAAAAACGAGACAGGCAGATATTAAAGCCGAAATGGCACGGGGTGAGTTTGGTCCTGCCACCAGCAAGGCTTATTCCGAATATGTTAATTGGCTAGAAACAAAGGCAATTCCAGGGGAGGTCGGCCGGTTAAAAGCTTATGGTCTGCCTGCTGCCGATTCGAAAAGCACTGAAGCAAAATTAAATCTGGAAGGAAAAATTGACCTCAAAGTCAATCCGAAAAATCCGCCGGATGACAATCAGATGATTCGCCTAGACAATGCCATCGAGTGGGTGCAGCGTTCAGAACAGCGCATTAAGCCACTAGAAACGGCCCTTTTGCAAAATGTAGATAACCAGCTCACCGCTACCATTCGCCAAAATGGTTTGCCCAAGGGCTGGACCGAAAATATTGACACTGACCGCAACGCCTGGCGAGCTGCCACCGGCAAGTTAGTGAATACGGCCTTAGGTGCTCGCACGTATATCGAAGTGATAGACGAGCTGAATAAGGCCACTGGCAACAAATTTAGCAACACCACCCCTGGTGGCGCAACCATCGAGCGCGATCAACAGGGAAAAATAAGCCGCATTGACCTTAATTTGCCTCAGCACTGGGAATTGAATGCTGCTGAGAAAAAAAGAATGGACTCCATGGACAAATGGATCATTGACCGTAAGGTTGAATTGCAACCGGTTCTAACCCAGCTTCGCACTTTTGATAAAAGGCCTGAGCGTGCCATCAATTGGGGTGACACAGAGCTTCGAGGCATGCAGGGAAGATTTGATGCTGATGGCAATTTACTTGGTCTGGCAGCCAAAGGCAGCCCTGCTAAAGCCGGCGAAAATCTGCGCGATATCAATCTTTTAGAAAGCCGCTTCAACATCACTGAGAAAGATAATAAAATAGTCGTCACACAAGAAATACAGGCGCAAGAAGCTCAGTGGTGGAGCTACCAGAACATGGTCGGCGTTGACAACGTGGGCAAAAAACTGACTATTGAGCGTACTTTTGATCCACAGCAACAAGTTGTTGTGCGCACCGCCGACGGTTACGAAACTATGAAAGCACAAGACTTGAGCAGTCACCGCCGCTGGGAAATGACCAAACACTTTGGTGAAAAAGGTTTGATGACCGCGCTGGATGTAGGCATGGTGGCAACAGGCACTATTGAAGTGGCAGCGGCTTTCAAGGCGGCGCGCATCGCTCAGGTAGCCAGCGAATTAGCCCTGAGAAAAGGGGTGGAGCAAAATCTAACAAAACAAGTATTGAAAGGTTCACTACGTGCCACTGTGGGTGGTGCGGGAATATTCAACAATGCCGGTGCTAGAGAATCGGATGCCGGTCAATATGTCAACACCGCTCGCTCAGTTTATTTTCTCACCGACGTCAGCGTCGGCCTGGCAGCCGGCGGCTGGAAAGCACTGCGTGGAAGCTCAGGTAGTCTAAATTTGGCGCCAAAAGGTCTGGCCGGTCTGGAAGCTGGTAGTACGGCTGAAAAAATTTATAAGGGTACTCACTCTGTATTCAAAGCTTCTGAACTTGGATTTATACCCCTGGTTACATCCGACATTTACCATCAGGTCAATAAGCTAAAAGACGATAAATCTGCTCATATCAGGCGCGCGGCGATATTGGACGCTCTGGAAAACAGCAAGAGCGAAGACGCGCCGGAGAACCGTTAGCAAAATGGAACGCATGTTTTCCATAGCCAAGGCAGTGATTCTAATTTTGATTGTGGCTGTAGTGCTGGTCTATCAAGTGATGGCCAAATAGCCATACTGATCTAAATCGTGTAAGTCTGCATCACATCATGCCGCCGGGCGGAACATGAGGCGAATCTGGGCGATTAGACGGGTCAGTCAATGGTGGCAGCTTTCTTTCTACCTCTTTCATGTCAGGCAATTTGAACATACCGGTGGTCTGCTGGCGCACGCTTTGGCCTTTCGGCACAATGCCTTTGACAATTGCTACAGAACAATAACCGTGCACTGCCACAGCGTGCGAAACGCTGCCGAGAAATAGTTTGGTCAAACCTGTGCGACCATGAGAACCCATCACGATCAGATCGGCTCCCCAGGCTGCGGCTGTGTGCAAAATCACTTCTCGGGGATCTCCTTCACCGACTTGAGTGGTTAAACGCCCGGGCCCGACAATCTCGTTTAATTCAGCCGCCATTTCATCAAGTTCAGACCTGGCTATGGCATGCAACGAATCGTGCTCTCGAGTCAAACTTCCGGCGCGCACCGCGCTTTCTTCTGAAGTGAAAGAATCGGTGAGAGCGGTGACCACTGTAATTAGCTTAAAGCGAGTGTCGCTCGGCCAGTTCAATGTTTTTGCCCACGCCAGCGCCGCTTTTGAATAAGGTGAATTGTCGACTGTGATCAGAACGTTCTTAAAACCGTGCGCCAGGTCAGGAGCACTGTTCGGGGCTTCTGACGTCTCACTTTTGACAATTACAACCGGGCACTGGCCCTGCATCAAAACCGCCTGAGAAACACTGCCGAGCAACATTAGCTCCATGCCGCGATGGCCACGAGAGCCCATCAAAATCATATCGGCGGCGTTCGCTTTTGCTCCATTTAAAATCTCAGTTTTAGCGTCACCATGAGCAATTTCAAAAGTAACTCGGCAGCCAGGCAACTTTCGCTGCAGCTGAGCGGCCATATTTTGTAGAGTCTGACTGGCAGATGCGGTGGCGTCAACGCTAGGGGTCTGGTCTGGGCCCTTGCGGCCAAAAGGCAAACCGCTTTCGGCCCCTTTTAGTACCGTGAACAAAACAATTTCAGTGCCGCCGCCCCAGTTAAAACTACCCAAAGCATCTAATGCAGCTTCTGACTGCGTTGAACCGTCCACGGCAGCTAATATTTTCATGACACTCCAGGTTCAAAATTGGACCGTTCCAGCAACATACCAGACGATTATACCGTCAAAGAAAGGTGCCAAATTTGGGCAAAAGTTCTCAACCAGAAAAGAATCATGTATATCGCCAGCTTGCGCCATCAGAGTTGTTATAGTACGTAATAACAATGACGGGGGTTCTAAATAATGAAACGCTGGCAATCTCTCACGGTAGTGTTGAGTCTGGCTGTTGTGGGTGCTTCAGTGTCTCTCACGAGCTGCTCAACTTCAACCACATCCAGTCGGGTGAAAGAGCACTACGTGTCGGCCGACATTGAGGGCGCATCTCAAAAAATCAATTTAGAAGAAGTCCAGAAAGCCTTTTTTGAAACTAAAGGCGAGAAAGACTTCAACAGCAAAATGGCTGACTTCGAAAAACGTGTTAACGAAATTTATGACGGTGAAGGGGTTGTCGCTCTAGACGCCACCCATGAAAACGACCGCCTGACAGTGATCGGCTACATTGATAAAGACAAAAAAGCCGGATTTCAATCTGGTGACGACAAGCTCTTTGCAATCGAGCAAACAGGACCCGTAGTCAATAACGAATTGCCCTATCGAGTTGCCGGTTATGACGGTCGACCTTACTATGAAGGTCACCGCAGCATCCTCGATAATCCATTCGTGCAGATGATGGTAATGTCGCACTTGATGAGCAGTTGGGGTGGTCGCTACCACACTCCTTATGCCAATTATGGCGGTCTGATGGGCAATCGCAATACCTGGCGCCAGAGCCCACAATACACCCAGCAAAAGACAGCCAATCAAGGGTTCTTCTCGCGCTTTAAATCCAAAGCGGGTGGTGGTCTGACCAGCAAAACTGGTTTTGGCAGCGGCACATTCACCAATAGCAGTGCCACCAGCAGAAGAAGTTGGGGCGGCCTCAGCGGCTCGTCGTCCAGCCCTCGGTCATCTACCAGTTCAAGCTGGGGAGGCAGGCGTTCATCAGGATTTTCCATGGGGTCATCACGCGGATGGGGTGGTCGTAGACGCTAATGAATTATTTATTGCGAGTGTCAGACCATTTGAATCAGCATCTGGTGGTGCTCACATTAGATGACCGTATAGTGCGCCAGCCGGCAGTCGATATCGTTTTTGAAATTCTCGGCGCCGACGCGCCAGAAGAATTGGTTGAAGCGGGTCGCCTGCCGGAGGGCCAGCTCGATGATTTACGCGCCTTGCAAAAGTTGATATTTGATCGCGACAAAGACGGCATTTTTATTTCCAATTCGGTTGATTTAAAAGCCAATGGCGAAGAACTTGATCCTGAGGCACCACTGGCTCAGGCCTTCGTATCTTCAGAACGCGACTCGATAAAATATATGCGTTGCGACCTCACTGTTATTGCTAAAAACGCATCTCAAGCAAATCCAAATTCCGATCTAGCTGCAAGCCAGAAGCCACAGCCGGGAACAGATACTAGCAATAGTAAGATGGCCCAACAAATTGAAGATTACAGTCGAGTGATTTTTTTACATCAAATTGCAGTAGGCACCATAATCGATGTTACTAAAGACTATGCCGAACTGGTCGACGTTGTAGCCTGGGCCGAAAAAGAATGCTTAATTGAAATTGATGTCACTAAAGCCGCCTATAAACTGACCGAAAAAGGCAAGCGCACACACGATTCGTATATTGCCGAAGCGCAAGATTTGATCAAACGTTTTGACATTTATGGTGATGTAGATGTAGACGCTTCTGGTGTAGCCCGGTTCGACACTAACCTGGGGCGCGATTTGAGAGTGGCAGCATTTGAAGCCGAAGGTGTGGATCCTTTTAGAGCTCGTTTTCTCCTTGGTCTCAATGACGAAGAGTGGAACAAACTCGATGATTGGATGGATAAATTTCAGAGCGCCGACTGGTATTCTGAAATTTTTGCTCCAGTAGAAAAAGCTCCCAGTATCGAAGAAATCGGTGAGAGCAAACTGCAGAGAATTATCGAACAGGGCAAAGCGGCATTAAGACTAGAGCAATCAAGATGAACCCAGAAGTCTGTGAAATTCTTTCTATTCTTAATAGAGATGGCCGCACCACGCCTGAAACCATTGCCAAACTGACAGGAAAAAGTCTTGACGAAGTCAATGGCGCAATTGGCGAGTATGAAAAAAATGGTGTGATTAAGCGCTACAACGCCGTAATTGATTGGGAAAAAGTCGGTTTCGATAAAGTCACTGCTTTCATCGATGTTAAAGTGGTGCCCGCACGTGATGTGGGGTTTGACGCCATTGCCGGACGCATTGCTAGATTTCCTGAAGTAAAAAGTGTCTGGTTAGTATCTGGTGGCAGTGACCTTCGGGTGATTGTCGAATCTGTTAATTTAAAAGAACTGGCTAATTTTGTGGCCGAGAAACTCGCCACCATTTATGGTGTCACCGGCACTGTCACACATTTCCTCTTGAGACGCTATAAAGAAGATGATGTGCTTTATTTAGAAGCTGAAAACAACGAACGATTAGTAATCGCGCCCTAAAACAACAATTAAGGTCTATGTCAGCATTAAAGCCAATAGCGACCATAGCCAGTCAGTTACCCGTATCAGGTATCAGAAGGTTTTTCGACATAGCCGCTTCAATGCAAGATGTAATTTCGCTTGGAGTAGGCGAACCCGATTTCGTAACGCCCTGGCAAATTAGAGAAGCTGCCATCTATTCTTTAGAGCGCGGTCAGACTTCTTATACTTCCAACTGGGGCCTGATTGAACTGCGTCGTGAAATTAGCGCCTATCTGGAAAAAAGATATGACGTTAGTTATAGTCCTGAAGATCAAATTCTAATTACCGTAGGGGTATCGGAAGGTCTAGACATAGCCCTGCGCACCATTCTTGACCCTGGTGACGAGGTGTTGGTGCCAGAACCTTGTTATGTCTCGTACAAACCGTGCGTGGCTTTGGCAGGGGGCATACCTGTAGCAATAGAAACAGATGCTTCAGACAATTTTGCTATTGATATAGAGCGTTTGGAAGCCAAATTAACCAGCCGCACCAAGGCCATTCTCATTGGCTATCCGTCCAATCCTACTGGTGTCACGATGCCGCTGGCGATCTTGCAAAATGTGGTGCGTTTTGCCGAAGAAAACGGGCTTTATATTCTTAGCGACGAAATTTACGATCGCCTGATTTACGAAGGCGAACATACTTGCGTGCCGTCCATCGCCGGTGCTTACGAGCGCACCATTCTCTTTAACGGTTTTTCGAAAGCCTATGCCATGACCGGTTGGCGCATTGGTTACATATGCGGGCCGGCTTCGATTATGTCTACAATGATGAAAATTCATTCCTACACCATGCTATGTGCGCCTATCACAGGCCAGAAAGCCGCGCTTGAAGCAATTAAAAGCGCTGAGCCGCAAGTACTTGACATGGTCAGCCAGTATGGCCAGAGACGCAAAGTCATGGTTGATGGATTTAACGCCATTGGTCTTAAATGTCACTTGCCGCAAGGCGCCTTTTATGCTTTCCCCAGTGTCGCTGCCACCGGTCTCAGTGCAGAAGAATTTGCTGAAAGACTCTTATTCGAGCAACGTGTGGCAGTGGTGCCAGGCACTGCATTCGGTGCCGGTGGCGGGGCTCATATCAGATGCAGTTACGCTACATCGGTTGAAAAAATAGAGCTGGCATTGACACGCATAAAGACATTCGTTGATCAACTTACCGCTGTTTCTATCTGAAAGCAGTGACGGCGCTGTTGCTGGCCATACTATTTGCCAGGCACTTTTGAGCCGCAGCAATGATAATGCCGGGATGTTCGCAAGTCTGCGGAATAGCGGCAACTCCGGCGTAAGGTCTGAGTAGCTCTTCAAAACGCTGGCTTTGATTGCGTACCATAGCAATTTCGATAATGCGTTGGGCACAAGTTTCTGATTCTTCGAGACTTGAGCCGGCCAAAACCATGCCAATCATGCCGTTGAAGTGGCAAATATAATCGAGTTTTCGTACTTCACTGACGACAATGCGACCGAGCCAGGCCAGAATGTCTTCGCGAGAATGAGTTAGACCCTGAGCAGATTCCCCTACAGGCGCCAGTATGACAATACCGAAGCCCAGCTTGGTGCGCTGGTAGCGATGAAATTCTTGCGCTAGAAACCAGTAAAATGAACCCTCAGCAAACATTCCCGAATTGCTGTCGACCATCTTTTTGTAAAAGGCATCAAAACTGTTCTGGTCAAATACCGCCGGCTCAGGCAAAGCTGTGACATTGGGCTGATTGCGGCGCTCGAGCCCAGGCTCAAGCGGGGCCCCACCGGCCAGCAGCGCGCTCATTTCGGCAAGATCAGCACTGTCTTTGGTCCAGATTACCGGTGCATCTTCATTTTCACCGGCATAAAGGCACCATCTTGGAATATTGGTGGTGGCAAAGGCAAATGTGCAGGTGACTACCTGTGTCGGAGCGTTTGGCTTTTCAAATGGTAAAGCTATAAGCGAACTGCGAATCATAGACGCCATTTCTACAAGCGACCGAAGCACGAAGTGATCTGGAAGATTGGCAATTTTCGCTAATTTTGTGCGGTCCATTTAAGCGCTCTTTTTGTCTGACAATATCCAAGTTAATAGCATTGTCACCATAAAATCCAGCAATTTACCCAAGTTTTCCATCTGCTTGAAACAATTTATTTGCTCAAACAGTAGTCAAAATCGCGGTCCTCACTGAAATTGCGGCTCTTACTGCTGCAAAAAAGTTTATGCTGGCAGCTGGCTTGGGCCACCACTTTAGATCCACATTTTGGCAACAGTCTGTTAGTCTTAATCAGTGTTTCCCGGAAAAATACGGCTTCAATGTACCGACCGAAAGTAGATCCGAACTCCCTACCACTTCGCCTGCCGCGTCTGGAGTCTTTGCCAGCCAGTAAAGACATAACCGAGATGTTGCAGCAAGCGCAAAAAACACCGGGCCGCCGCATCGAGCTTTCCTGGTTACGACCCAATACCGATGTCAACCTTGCCCTGGTCTGCCATGTCAGTCTGCAAGGCGGTGAACCTATCTGGCAACTGACCGAAGGTCTAAACCGAGCCCTGCGGGAGATATGGACTTACCCCAGTGGCGACCTGGCCTTAATTTTAAATCTGGTTACGGCGGAATGCACAGGTGACACTTTACCCCTGGGCGATTCGGCCATGCTGGGTGGTACAGTGCCGACAAGAGTTAACACTAACACCTCCAGTTCGTACAGCACTTCTTTTCTTGGCCTGCAAGCGACGACAGGCCAAAGAGTTCCGGTCATTAATGCCAGTCGCTCGACAAAAATTGCCACCATGGAAGGCGATCTCACCGACCTGGCCGTACCTAATTTATTGCAATCAATCAGCATGGGCAAAATGACTGGTTGCTTGTTTGTAGACAACGGTCAGTCCGCTTCCGAATTATTTTTCGAAGACGGTACTTTGTCTCACGCCACCGCCTTGGACCTGCAAGGCGAACAGGCAATTATGGAACTGGTCACCTGGGAAAAAGGCAAGTTCTATTTTTATCGCGACGAAAAGTCGACATTGAAGACAATCGTCAAACGTATAGATGTTTTGATGATGGAAGGTCTCACCCTGGTAGACCAGAGCAAGTCGCTAATGGCGGCCGGTTTGAAAATGGAAGCTTATATCGACAAAAAAGTACCACTTTTGTCCGAACAAGATTTCGAAAAACGCATATCGAAAGGGGCCCCAGTAGATATGGCACAACAGAAAGCTTTTTATTTGCAACTTGATGGTTGTGAAACCCTTTTTGATCTATTGCGCAAGCGACCCATGGTCAAAAAAGAGTGGGTACCGATTCTATTCAATTTGCTCAATTGCGACTTGATTACCATCAACAAAAAATCGGCTAAAGACGATAGAACTGCCGGTCTGGAATCAACTGCTATTGATGTGGTGGCAATTGAGCGAGTCAATAAAATGCTGGCTCGCCCTGACACAGGCATTATGTCTTATCCTTCTTTTCACTATTTTTTAGAACAAGAATTTCAGCGCCACAAGCTTTATCAGACACCATATTCGGTGATCATTTTTGAAATGTGGAACTGGCATAACAATCAGCTGCAACCGCTCACACCTTCGTCTTTGCAAGAAGCATGCACTCGGATTAAATCAGCCACCCGCTCACTCGATCTTTTTGCTCATTTTGAAGCACTGAGCTACGTCATTCTTTTGCCCAATACTGAGACACCGGCTGCGGCTATGCTGGCGCACAGAATTCTAGAGATGTTAAGAATGCGGCAGCTTGGCCCTGATTCCAATGCCGACACTCTGGCTCTGGCTTTTGGAGTGGCGGGCATGCCCGAAGACTGCAAAGATACCGGTCTATTGTTATCTGCCGCTAAGGCATCAAAACTGGTGGCACAGCGTAACAACTATCCGATTGTAATGTTCAAAGACATGCAAAATCCTACTTCAACTTGAAACAAGTGATGCCACAACATGCCACCATTAAAGCCGGTATTTTAACTACGGCAAAATTATTGCTGGCTTTGGCACTAGTTCTAAGCGGCACTACTGAATCACTTCTGGCACAACCTACTAAAACAGAGAAGCCAGAGTCAGAAAAACTTGATTCTAAGGCAGCCGTCAACCAGGCTCTCAAAGCATACAAAGCCGGCCGTTATGGTGAAGCCGCTACTTTACTGGCAAAAGACCTCAAAGCTCATCCTGAAGACGGTAAAACCCACTATTACCTTGGTTTGGCTCTGAAAAAACAGGGCTATGACATGTCAGCTCTCAAGCAACTAGAAATGGCGGCCAGACTGGTTCCGCCAGAGATGATAAGCTCCTTTGCTGAAGAAAAACTAGATGGGCTGGATAAAACTAAATTGGTTTTACCAGCGGCTCCGACGAAACCAAAAGACTGGTTCAGCCAGATGGCTTCCGGGGTTACTGAATTTCTTGGCCTGACTAAACCGGTGCCCAACACCACAACCATTTCTCCAGCAACTTCAAGTAGCACCACTGCCAGTGCCTCACCTTTTGAAATGCCCGACTTTTTCAGTTCTATAAACGGCGCCATTCGCAATGGCAAAAAAATGATCAAGTCAGCCGCTCATCCTAATGGCGAAAGCTCAATTCGTGCCACCGGCGGTCCGGCAGAAATCATGCACATGGATGAAATGCTAGACCTGGTAGACAAAAGCAAATCTATGAACGTGCCGCAATGGGCCAGCCATCCTGAAGGCCTAACGGTATATCACCAGGCTCCAGAAGGCATTGCCGCTTGGGATTACTGGATCGCTCGCTTCAAGCGCTCTATTCAACACCTTTTGTTGAAGCGTCTGAGCGCCGAAGCTACAGATCAAGTAAGAGGAGCGGCCGCAGTAATTTTCAGTGTAGATCGCAAAGGCAATTTAAAAGGCAGCATTTATGCCAGCACAGCAGACACGGTTCTTAACAAATGTCTAATAGAGGCAATTCGCGATCTCAATCATTCTCGTATTCTGGCATTCCCAGCCAATTCAGACATAACCGGCTGGAATTTTCAGATGACCTGGAATTTTGGCAAATATCTTGCTTACATTCAAAACCATCGCGAGCAAGAAAAGCGCGCGCAAATAAATAAAGAAATAGTCGACATGTTGATCAAAAATGAAGAACTGACAGCACGCATACTTAAAGCCACTCATGAGCGCGAACTAAAGGCGAAAATGAAAAAGCTGGCCAAAGAAAAAGAAAAAGCTACAGCGGCAAGGTTGTTAGAACAACAACGCCAGATCAAAACTGAAGTGGCGGGCCATGTGATGACAAAACCTCAAGAAAAAGAACTGCGAGCAGTTACACTTGAGCTAAACGACATCACGGTGAAGACTGGTGACCCGCTGCCCCAGGGAGATCCTTTCGCTACCATTGACGACGACAAAATTTTAAGCTGGCCAGATTTAAATCGCTAATCATGAATAAAAAAACAATCTTTACGTTTATGACTATCTTGCTTTGCCTGAGCATGCAAGCCAGTGGTGCTCAGCAAAAAGCTGACCGCAGCGATGCCATTCCCTATTATAATCTGGCCAATAAATATTTAGAAAAACAGCGTTTTGAAGACGCGGTCGATAACTATCATGAAGCCATATCACGCTTTCCTTATGATCCGGATTTTTATGTCAATCTTGGTTATTGTTACCGCAAACTAGAAGATTACGAAAGCGCCGAGCAGGCTTTACGTAAAGCTCTTACGCTAAATGATAAAGACTGGGTTACCTGGAGTAATCTGGCCAACGCTTTGCTTAAACAAAAGCGCTACAAAGAAACAATCACAACATTTGAAAAGTGTCTTAAGCTCAATCCGCCAGCAGCAGAAAAATCGGCTATTGAACGCGATATTGTAGATATCAAAAAAGTGCTTGCCATGCAAAAACCGCCTGCAGTAGCTACTCATGCTACCAATAAAAAAACGGTACAGCGCCAGGCACCACCAGTAGTGCGATATACTGGTCCTAAAGCGCCGCCAACAGTAGTGAAGGCTTCAGATTCAGAGAATAGAAAAACCGATTCTGGCTGGGACTATGTTTATAAATAAGCTAGTCGCCCAGCACACCAGCCTGGTAGAGCCAGCGCCCGTCAACTTTTAGAAAAGTGCTCTTTTCGCAAAATGTCGAGTCGTGCTCACCTTGACGCAAATAGGCGCTGAAAGTCACATACGCCCATGGATCACCATCGATAAATTCGTTAATTTTGAGACCGTGAAAATTTGTGCCCCGCGAAAAGTTGATCAGATCAGCTTTCCACTCCACAAAATCAGGATTGTAAGCGGGATGATCAGGATGGGTGGTGTTAATAAGATAATCGGCCAGGCCAAGAGCATAGGCGGCGTAGCGCGAGCGCATCAATAACAGTGCAGTATCTGGAATGGCACCATCGTGATAGGGTTTACAACATTTGTGATAAACAATCTGGCTGCTGCATGGGCAAGGTGCAAATTTGTCCTTTAAAACCACCAGGTCTCCCATCAAAAGTTAGCCTCCAAGAATTATTTCAGCAAATCAGTGACTATTTGACGCACAAGATTGCCGTCGGCCAGACCTTTCAGTTGCGGCATCACCGCCTTCATTGCCGCACCCTGATTGCGGCCTTCCGGCGGCAAGGCGTCAACAATGTCTTTGACCATAACGCGAATTTCAGCTTCTGATTTTTGCTGGGGCAAATACGCTGCAAGAATGTCTTTCTCTGCCACTTCCTTGCTGACAAGCTCCATGCGATTGGCTTTAGTAAATTCAGCAATAGAGTCGTTGCGCTGCTTTACCAGTTTCTGCAAAACAGCTATTTCAGCCTCAGCGTCAAGTTCGTCTTTAGACTCTAAACCAATCTTTTTATACGAAAAGGCAGAGAGCGCCGAACGCAATGTATCAATGCGTGACTGGTCTCGAGCTTTCATCGCGAGCTTGAGATCTTCTGAAATTTTTTCTTTAAGGCTCATCCTATTTCAAACCACGCATTAGAGGAGCCGTATTTTTAAGAATATCGTCTTCAGTCCAGCTTGTCGCTGGTACTGTCTGCATAGGAGCAATCTGCTTAGGAGCAATCTGCCTAGGTGCTAGGGTTGCCGGCGCCACTGGTGCAGGTGTTCTTACTTCTTTAGCGGGAGTTTCAAGCACCGGAATAATTTTTGGTTCAGCGCCGAGAATATGACCGATGATTCTTCCTGAACCATCAACCATCTCACCGGCACCGTTGACGGTGACACTAAGCTTTTGCCCGGCAAAATCTGATGGTGCGCCAAAGTCAGATGTGATTACTGAAACTCGGCCCACCAGCTTGCCGCTGTCATCAATAATATTTCCATGACGGTCTACACCAATGTTAATGGTCGCACCAATTAAACTGACGGGCGCTGCTTTCGGAGCAACAGCTGCAATCTTTACCGGTGCTTGAACGACAGCCGTATTTGCAGCCGCACCGGCCACCGGTTGATGATAAGGCGGATCTTCATTGAGGCCGGCGGCCCTTTCTGCGGCATTGACCACGGCTCCAGCACCACGGGCGGTTCCTTGAACCACGGCACCAGCCGCATGTGCAGTGCTGCGTACAACTGCGCCTGCACCATGGGCTGTGTTACGCACAGCATTAGTCGTGCCGTCCATCACGTCCTTAACCATATTAGAGATGGAATTTTCAGCCTGAGCAGCAGTTTGGCTCAGACCAATACTAATAATAGATAGGAGAGCCAGTATAGGCAGTGGTTGTTTTGAATTCATTGAATAAGTCGCCATGTCATGTGTTCACGGGCATATCTTATCGCACCATATGACATTTAGATGTTAGATTGCTATAGCTTCATCAGTCCACATACATTAGCAAGCCTGCAGCAGCGGTGTTTACGACTTCCAAGGATAAGAAATCAATACTCTTAACTAGAGCAAATTTATCTCCTTTCTGTTACCACTGCTAATTTTTGGCTGACCACACACCTCTTGACTTTTGATGGTTTTCGTTGTAAGTTTGCCGTTAACCTGGGCTTTTTCCAGGGGTTGGAAACACTTACCACGTAACTACATAGCCGGCCGCACAGTACCTCACTGTGCTGTTTGCGCACGCATCTATCGCGTTCTGCACGTGTACTTGATTCATCTTGAATTGCTGTACACCGTGCCGAGTCTTTGCTTTGGCAACGAATCGGCTTGAGCAGCGCGGGCGATGCCTGGCATTTTGCTGCAGTAAATGCAGCAAAGGCGCCGGCACATTTCGAGGAGTTGAACCATGTTGAAATTAGAAGATCGAGAAACCCCAACTGATTCTTCGCAAGAACCAGCTATGGAACAGGAGACTAATCAAACCGTTAAAAGGGCAGTCATAATCGCAGCACTCTGTGCCACCGTTTGCTATCTTGTTTATCACATAAACGCCAGCTGGCTAAGCTTTAGCTGTCTGGCAATGCTATTGCTTCTGACTTTTTCACGCAACAAAATTCTCAAATGTGAGCTTGCACTGGCACCATTATTGATGGCAGCCAAAGTGGGCGCGGCGATTTCTGCAGTGATCATTCCTGCCTTGATTGCCCTGTTCTACATCAGTATCGACAACAATTTTAATCATGGGCCCATCTTAAAAATAACTGGCGCAGTGGTATCACTTATTCCAATAATCAATTTAGCGCTGATGCTAAATTGCAGGCACAATTTTCTCTCAAATTTGAGTGCCCAGTGTTTAGCAGTAGTTTCGTGCCTGTGGGCCGTGGGGGCGGCACTATGCATCACCGGTACATGCTCTATCATGACAGCACATTACCAAGGTCAAACCGTACTGGTCTGCTTTTATCTAGCGTCAGCAGTCAGTGCACTGATCTTGTATAAAATAAACTGGCGTAAACAAATTGATGCCGAGCGCAAAGTCAGTCGTATTGCTGTTTTTTGCACGGTGATACTATCGCTCTTGTGCTTTGCCCCTGAAGCTCGTGAAATATCAATCGTTGCGGCTATGGATACGATGATAGATAGCCCAGCGTCACCTGCCGGTGCCATAGCCTTGAACTGGCTTGACAGTGCCAATGCAAGCAAAGACATTCTCAACCAGCTAAACAACAAACCCACTTCATTTTTTCTTCAAGCTTCTCCTCGTTATTTCTCGAGGGCCGACGACAAAGCGATTTTCGTAAGTTTATTTAGAAAAAGTGGGCAAGCACCAGGATATATGAACCTGCTCTGGCAGCCGTCAGTGCATACTTTTGGATACGGAGATCAAAAGGTTATTGCCACGGAGCAATCAAAAATTACTGCAGTGGTTGACAGTCAAACTCTAACCTCAGCAATTTACTGGATCATAAATCTGAAAAATCCCAGCGACACTATTCAAGAAGCACTGGCGACAATTCAACTGCCACCAGGCGCATGTGTCACTCGCGCTACCCTGTGGGTTAACGGAAAACCAGAAGAAGCCAGCTTTAATACCAGAGCAAAAGTACAGCAAGCTTATGCGCTAACCGCGGGGGCTCGTCGAGATCCTCTCTTAATTACCACCACCAGACCAGGCCAGTTTGACTTAAAAGCGGCTCCTGTTCCCGCCCATGGCTATCTCACTTTGCGCATTGGTATCACCGCCCCACTAGTGGCGCAAAACCCACTTGAATGCAGTCTCGGCCTACCTTACCTGCTCTCATCAAATATGGAAAGTACTAAGACTGTTTGTCATTTTGAGAATGACCGCCCACTGAAATTAAATTTTTCATCAGGCCAACTAAGCAATGATGATCTGAAAAAATTTAAGGCCACACTTTACTTAGATAAGCCCATGGCCAAAATAGCAACGAGAGCCAGTCATTCGGCGCAGAAGGCGTTTATCACAGAAGAACTGAACGCTTCAAAAGCGCACGCAATTAAGAGGCTGCTGGTGCTGATTGATAATTCGCGCACCATCGAAAGCAACAAAGAAACTATTAAAAAAGCTTTGCAAACGCTTCCGAGTAAAATTAAAATCGGACTAATTGGTGCCACCACTAATACCACAGAGATAAAGCAAGAATTAGTCGATATGGCAGACAAAGATCGCGCGGTAACAAAGCTAATGCAACTCTCCTGCGCTGGTGGCCCAGACAATCGCAGTGCACTGGAAGCAGCTCTTAAAATCGCCGGTGACAATAACGACCTGGCAATTTTCTGGATTCACGGCCAACAGCTCAATGGACTCATTGCCGGTCGCTACCTGGAAGCACTACCAGACACGTTTAAACCAAAGACTCAATTAGTAGAATGGAATATAGATAATTCCGTCAACGAGCTCATGGACAATGCGCTTGTGCCTGCTTATCCGATTTTAGTGGAGCGCAGTTATCTACCGGCTGATTTAGAGACCCAAAAATCATTCTGGGCCGATCTTGTCAATCCAGGCATCGCTTACAAGCTTATCTTTGACAAAATTGCTGACCATACTGATTTGCCTGTTTTATATGACAATGCCCAGGTAACACGAGTCTCAAGTTTGTGGGCCCAACAAGAAGCCTTAGCACTTCTAAGTCGGGGGCAACTTGCTGAAAGTGGAGCTCTGGGTACGGCCTACCGTGTGGTAACACCGGTAACGGGAGCTACTGTACTGGCCAATGATCAAGATTATAAAAATTATGGTCTTGATCGAAACTTTGGCAAAGTTGTAGACACAAGCCTGAGAAGTGACACCACATCTGGTGCATTTGTACCGGCCGCTATAGCCGATTACAGCGCTTCCTCCTCTTCTTCCTTTTCTTCTGGTCCGCTCTGGCTGCAAGGTGCCACTAATGGCACTATTGGCCCTCAGGGCATTGATTCAATGGTAATTTCTGGAGTAAACACCGCTGGCACAATAAGAATCAATAATGCTGCCAATCTTGAAGCTCTGGCAAATTTTCTTGTCGGTATAATCTGTTTTACAGCTATCGGAGGGGCAATATACCAGACGCTCACGGCCATGCTCAAAAGTGAAAAAGGTGAGTATACCGCTGCACGCATCTACACTGCTGTAGCTCTCGCGCTACTGGCAGTGGTTCTGCCGGCAATGACTAATCAGCTCTTCGGCCTTTTAAGAGTAGGAGGATTTAGCTAAAAATAGAAATTAGCCACCACTTTTGATGGCATTTTCAACTTCGGTCACTTCACGACCGGCAGCCGCGGTAATAGCGCTTCGATCACCAAACAGTACTCTGTAGGCATTATAAATACGCCTTAAAATAACGTCTGTCTGTGTGTAAAGCGCTCTTACTTGCGGGTCATCCATTCGAGCTTTTGCTTCATCATCATCATCGTCTTGTTTAACAAGTTCTTGACCGGCTGTGGCTTTCTGCGAGTGCTTAAGTTGCCGCAATTTATGCCTCAAACAAGAGTTAAACAATGTCGGCAATAAAGTCAGTAAATATTGGTCTTTACCGGCGGCAGGCACACTCTGTTTTTTTTTCACTTTTTCTTCGAGCATGGTTACAGCACCAAATGCGTAACGCTCACCATCAGTGTATTTTTTCTCTTTGATTAATTGATGACCGGCTTCAATATATTCTGTATAAGAGTGGCCTGGAGCGGCCTTCAAAGGAGTACAAAAATTGAGCAACAGCATTGCAGCCAGGCAAACACAAATTGAGCTGAAATTCATTGATAAGCTCCGCGATAAACTCTCGGTACGCTGCCTTGATCGCCGTTAATTAAAATCTATGGCTATGCCGTACTTTTTAGCTTTGTCGTAAGAAGATTTGTGCAAGGCTTGTTCGGCCTGTTTAATGCCGAGGCCACCGTCAGCTTTCAATTGTTCTGGGGTCATCACCGGCAGACCACCATCACGTCGATCGCGGGCTATCAAAGCCTCATAGATTTTTCTTTCATTCTTCATGTCAGGGGCCGTGAGCCGCAAATCAGTCAGAGCTTGAGTTTTTTCTTTGGCTGTCAGATAACCAAACAATCCAACCGAATCATGAGCCATGGCCTGATAAACCTTGCTCGAACTGGCGTCTTTCGGCAAATTATACTGTTGACGTAAGTCTTCAGGCGCTTTGGCCAGATATTGATCTTTACCGCCATAAAGCTTATCAACGTCTTGCACGAGATCTTGCTTAAGCTCTTGTTCGACATCTTGCTTGACATCGGAATTGCCCGGTTTGATCTTCCAGCCCTCGGCCTGCAAGGCTGAGGGGCCAGCGTCTGTAGAGTCTGCGGCATTCTTTTCAGGCTGTTTGCCGAGTTTTTCAAATGTCATAAGATCACCTTGGTTTCCACTTGCACGTCCTCGTCTTTGCCAATTTTACCCAGTTACCGGGCAGTTCAAGCGCTGCTGCTACCTGACATTGTCGATCACATACGCCGCCAAGCGGGGCCAGAGCCTTTGCCACCTCGCAAAATTCTGACTATGGCGGCTTCCACTTCCAGTTTCACTTCATAGGCGCTATCCTCGCTAGTTCTGGCGCTCTCAAGATAAGGCAGACACTGCTCGTCTCCCAGATCATTCAAAAAGCGCGCAGCGCGCCATCGCACCAGTTTATTAGGGTCGCTTAAAGCCTGGCACATAGCAGCCTGAGCAGCGGCATCGCCAATGTCTGAAAGCGCGTCGCCGGCTGTTCTTCTTACACCAATAGATGCGTCGTTTAGAAGTGCAAAGGTCAAGCTCGCAATAGCTGTGGCACTGCCTGTGGTGCCAAGGGCGGCCGCTGCCAGCCTTCGCACTTGAGCGTTTTCATCACTCAAAGAGGCTTGGAGCAAAGGGATCTGACTATCAGACTGCTGTTGGCTGATTTCCTGTACAGCTCGCAAACGCTCCTGCCAGCTTGGGTGTTCAAGCAAGGCGGCGATATTATCAACAGAGAGCTTTTCGCTTTGCTCGCGACCTAAAGCTTTCGCCACCGCATTATCAAGCTCTACTTGAGTATAAATTCCCTGCAATTCTTCGCTTACTTCAGTGGCGAGCTCACCGCGTTTACCGTAACGCACGCCATGATCAGCCCAGTGACGCTCTTTCAAAAAATCGGCACCAATTTCGTTTTGCACTAACTGGGCGGCGGCATTAAATCTATCACCCAGGCTGATTCGGCTTTCACCCTCAACGTCAACCACTTTCACTTGCAATGGTATGCCGCGGAAAGTTTGCACCAACACCTGACTTTGATCTTGGAAATCTGCCTCAGACGAAAATTGTGTGGTTGACAATGCAGGCCTTTCAGCAGTATGCGCATCACTCGTAACCGGCTGCCCATTGTTTACTACTTTTGTGGCACTGTCCAAAATAGCCGACCAGTTGCTGCGTGGATCTTTATTGAGAGTAATGAAGTCGCCGCAAAGAAAGACACTGAGGAGCCCATCAATAGACAAAAGTTTTTGCACAAAGACCGGGACGTCATGGCTGGCACTGGTAAAAGTAGCGGTTTCACCCACATTTTGATCAAGATTAAGCTTGATGGAATGAGGATTAGGCGTCGTTTCCACCGATACAATCATCATAATTTATCAGTCTGGTGTATCAGTCTTAGCTGCAGGTTGATAACCACTTTTCTTCATGGCTATGCATGCCTTTATAGCCACCGCCATGGAATAGATTGCCCAGACATGAATAGCCACTGCAAACCAATCTTGAGTCACGCCGTAAATTCCGGCATCAATGGTATACAGTAAAATACCGACAACTAAAGCAGCAATGCTTCGTCTCACGGCAAGATACCAGAGCAATAAGAACATTCCGGAGCTAGCCAGAGTGGTCACAGCAATCATGGCAACAGCATTAGAGGTATACGGGGAATTGGCAGGGTGTACAAGTGCCGAGACAATTTCAGGCACTGACAGCCCCAAAACTAAACGCCATTGTGTAGCAGCCATAA
This sequence comes from Candidatus Obscuribacterales bacterium, assembly GCA_949127735.1. Classification (GTDB taxonomy): domain Bacteria; phylum Cyanobacteriota; class Vampirovibrionia; order Obscuribacterales; family Obscuribacteraceae. The sequence goes on from CASBPX010000011.1 coordinate 61,769, forward strand.
GGGCATTGACTATAGTGCAACCGGCAATCCAGAGCAGCCAGCTGGCTCCACGTCCTAATTGACTTTCAGCGTCCATAAATACCTCAGCGTACTGTCGGCACAAGTTTAGCACCGACTTCAGGCCGAAGTCTCTGCACCTGGGCCACTGATTCTCAATTTTTCCAGTTGTGCTTTCATTAAGCCCGTATCGGCAAATCTTTTTGTAGTATCAGGAGCGGTGGCGCAAGCAACAATGTCATTTAGCTCAGAGCTAATTTGCGCACGCACCGATTGTGGATTTGAAGCAGAGATTGGTTCAGGATCTAGGCCTGTGAGTAGCCAATAAAGCGTGCAGCCGCAAGCATAAACATCACTTTGAATAGTTGCCTTGCCACGGAATTGCTCAGGTGGTACATAGCAATGCTTGCCCACCATCGTTTTCGTTTCTCTAGTCTCAAGCTGCTCGGCTACATTAAAATCAATCAGGGCGAGCTCGCCGTTAGAACGCAGCAGAAGATTTTCCGGAGTGAAGTCGCGGTGAATGATAGGCGGAGCAAGCTTATGCATGTACTCAAGCACATCGCACATGGCTACGGCAAGCACCACTGCCCGTGCCGGATCTAGGGCACCTTCGTCTAATACTAACTTGCGCAAAGATTTACCGTCTATATATTCAAGCACCAGGTAAGCTCTTTGCCCGTCCACAAAACAATCAATAAGTTTCACGATACGCTCATGCGAAAGTTTCTCCAGCAATTTGGCTTCGTGTTCAACATTTTCCAGAGCTCGTTTGCGAATTTCTATGCCACCTCGATTGGGCAGCACAAATTCTTTCAGTACCACTTGTTTTAGATCATTTGTTTGCGCTAAATAAGTGACTGATTGACCACCTGCCGCCAATCGGCTGACAATTTCATATTGGCCGGCAAGCACGGTCTCACCTGGCTCAAGCGGCCCCATAGAAAGCCGCAAGCGGTCACCACCATCAAGGGTATCAAGCCATAATTTGGTAAAAGATTGACCACTGTGCTCTTCCAACTCGAGCAACTCAGCCCCAAGTTTTTCAGCAGGTATCAAATTTCTAAATGCCCGCAAGATAATCGGCAAATCTGCTTCATGAGTAATAGCGGCCATATCTAGACGCAGCTTGAGAATTTGCCTGTTTTTTACGCTCATGCACCACAGTGATGGTGCAATTAAGCGCAATATTCGGCGTAAATGGGTCGGCACATTATCTTTATTGATGTAAAGGTCGATTGCATTTGACTTGTAATAGCCTCTAGAAAATTTCGAGACGCCGACGAAATCTATATACTCAAGGCTGATCCAGGGTGTCGACCACAAACCCAAAAACGAGAGCCAGTGAAGTCTTATGCCTTCACTACCGATTTGAATATTAGTTGGGGCGGTAATCAAAGGGTAGGTAATTATCAGCAAGTAAAAATAGACAGCTACGTTTATCCACAAGGTAGAAAAATTACCGAGGTATCCGGGCAAAATGTCTGACAGCCAGCCAATACCAAAATAGATAATCGCAATCAAGGCGAGCATCTTGAGCATATTCTTACGCATATCGGCTTCTTGCCTGAGTTTATGACGAAAGCGTCCCTGTGCCCGCCAGGCACTGTAAGGAATATAAGCTTCATAAGCGCCGGGAGGCAGCTGCCCAAGAGCGATAATTTTTTTAGGTCGAGTCATAATCTTCTCTTGCTCGAGTTAGTATCGCAAGTGGTGCCCACCTGATCAAAGTCCTCTAAAGCAGAGGCCGCAGAATTTGGGCGATCTTGGCAGTCGAAGGCAGTCAGTCTAGCCACCAGATTATCTGCGGCAGCACTAACCGCTTGATTTTTTTCTGCAGGGTGCGAACAGCTTAGAGCTTCCGGATCTTCACCGGTTAAAAGGTAAAACATTGTGGCGCCGAGGGCGTAAAGATCGCTTGCCTGACTGGCTTTTCCTCGCAACTGCTCGGGAGCTATATAACACTGCTTACCAATCATGGTGCCTGTTGCCTGGCCAACAAATTCGTTGGCTGCGCCAAAATCGATTAATACAATAGAACGATCTTCTTTAATGATTACATTCTCCGGCGTCAGGTCACGATGCAGCAAAGGCGGCTCCTGACCATGCAAATAAACAAGTATTTCAGCCAATTGTCGCCCCCAGCCAAGAACGTCTTTTTCTTTCTGTTTGCCTTTAGCTTTGACGAGCTGGTTCAAGGTTAGGCCAGGAATATACTCGAGCACCAGGTAGTCGCGCTCGACTTCGACAAATCGGTCTAAAACTCGGGCAATTTTTGCATGTTTGAGCTTAAGCAACATCCTCGCTTCGCGCTCAAATAATTCTCTAGCTTTTTCTTGCTGTTTTTCACCTATATCGTGCGGCAAAACCGATTCTTTGAGCACCACTTTGACACCATCGGCTTTGGCCAGATAAACGGCCGACATCCCTCCGGCACCTAGTTCCATCAAAACTTTGTAGCGACCATCTTGAAGCAAATGATTAGTGGGCAAAGGTTCATAAGCAGTTGAGCAATATCTCGGGCTCAAACTTTCGCCCCAAATTTGAGTAAATGATTGAGCGTCAATGCGCTCTAAAATAATCGCTTTTTGCATTTTGACAAAATCGCTGGTAAAGCGTGAGGGCTCGCCAAACTTTTCTATGGCGCCGAAAAGTTCTTCTGCCTGCGATCGAGTCAAATAGGAAAGGATGATGGTAGCCGAGCCGCCAGAAATAAAGTCGATACTGAGGTTGGGGCCAATGCCGCCACTGATTAACAATTCCGACAAGGGCTGTCTTTCACCCTTAAAGTAAGGTCTATTGCTACGGCCGGCCGATTCAGGATACGAAATCTGCACCGAATGCACATCGGACCACTGCCGCTGCGTTCTATTGAGTAAAGCCAGTTTCTGGCCGCCAGAAAATTCTATACCGCCTGGTGTGAGCCTGATCACTTCTCCTTTGCTGGTCTTTACAAATAAGAAGAAAATTGCCGGTATTAGCAAAGGTATGGCAAAAACAAACAATAGAAAGCCGTCCTCCCATACTCGCGGATGACGAATTATCAGGGGTATCATGGATGCCGCCAGTATTACGCTGGTGAGCCCCGCTAACAGCAGACTAATCTTCTGGAAATGCTCACTGAAAAGTTTGTATGAGACCACCACGTCTTCGACGGCTTGATTGCTGTGACTGGCTAATTCATTTTTCATTGATCTACTTATTATGCCCCAAACAAAAATTCGGTGGCTATGGGGGGCTAGCAACCGAATTATTGTTTTGGTCTGATTTAGACGCGAGTAAGGCAACGGGGTGCTTGCTTTACCAATAAAATATACAACTCCCCTCTTGGCAATCTACGGGCATAAAAAGAGAGGGATGAAAATTCATCCCCCTTTTATCTCCAACAGCTACCCTATTAAGGCTTGCAGGATTTTTAGCCCTGTTGGGCAACTTCTGTCTGGCCGCCATTTTGGTTCATTGCCGCCTGATTAGCTTGCATTGCAGCCAACCGAGCTTGATTGTTAGCGCCCCGACTCTGACCACCTTTTCTGCCAGCCTCTGCAGCTTCTTTTGAAGTAAATTCGTGAGCATTACCTGAGGCATGGGCAGCTTTTCCACCCTCACTGGCAATCCTTCTTTGCTGTTCAGGATCCATCGCGGCGAAACCGCGGTTAGATGTGGTGCGACCCTGGTTAGAATTTGGCATTTGATTGCCCTCCTGATCTGTCTTAACTGACTGCTTTGACCAAGACTCGGCCAGTTTGTTCCACCTTTGACAAAGCTTTCTCCACAAATTTTGAATAGAGAGGCTTTAGAGTGGAAAAAATTCTTAATTAAGCATCAAAAAAAAGAGCCATGTATAAAGTGGGCTACGCATCATTTAACTCTAAAGGCGGCCGCGTTCTAAAGTCAGAGGTTTACCACGCACTTACAGTAAGCTAAAGCAAAGTGTCATGCTGCTACCAATTTGCTTTGAGCCGCTCCAGTATAATTAGAGCAGTTAGACGTTTTCACAGCTGCACTTGCGGGGTTAACATGGCGCTCGCAATAGTAAGACTCAAGCAGTCAAAACGTTTCTTATCTATCGCCCTCTGCCTGCTTCTAGCAGGGTCGGTGCCGCTGGGTCTGGGCCCCCGCCCGGCTGTGGACAAAACCTATTACATAGCAGCAAACAGTACTCTTAAAGAACAAACCTTCGGCGAATATACTTTTCAAAGCGATTTTTCTGCCGAGACCGGGGGATATTTTCGCCTAGTGAAAAACGGCAGTGAGCTCTATCGCGAAAATACCGAGCACTGCGAATTTTCAGTGATGGCGGTGGAAAATAATAACGACAATCCTATGGTACGTCTCACTGCCAGTAAAACACCGAATCTGGTGGTCATAGAAGGGCGTCCAGACAATCTGCAAAATTATCATGTGCTTGAAATAGGCAATCAGGTAAAAGAGTTGGCACTTGTTCTAGGTGCACCAGCTGATCTGGTACTGGCTGATCATAATCGTGATAAAAAATACGAGTTTATCGGTAATGGCGATTATTTTGATGCCTGGGGCCATCAACCGCTATCGCCTTCACTGGCTTACGCTTGCGATCAAAACAGCCACAAAATGCATTTGGTGAAATTGCCTTTTGATAGAAAAATTTTGAAAGTTCATGCCCAGGCATACAAAACTCAATTTGCCGACCTGATGAGCAGTGAAGATGATGCATTGACTCTGGCACCAGCAGATCTTGCCGCCGAAATGGCGAACCTGGTGTACCACGGCAGCGCTAAGCAAGCTAACTGGCTATTGAATGCATCATGGCCTCAAGCTAAAGATGCAAGTAAAAGTAATAGTGCCAGAGAAGCCTTTAAAAAAGCATTTTACAAAGAACTACAAAAAGGCAAACACTGGCAGGAAGTTAAAGCACTAAATTTGATGCCTTAGCGAGCCGGAAACTAATTCGGCTCTCCAACGTCTTTCATCTATGTCTTGCAATGTCCTGCGCAGCGTTGGAGGTGTACGATGCCATATTCTTCAATTCAACAACTTCCAGATCCGGTTAAACATTCGCTGCCAAAAGAAGCCCAAGAAATTTTCAAAACAGCGTTCAACCATTCTTATGCAAAGTACACTGCTACTGATGAAATTATTTGTTTTAAAATTGCATGGGCTGCGGTTAAACGCATATATGAAAAGCAAGGCGATCATTGGGTGAGAAAGCCTCCGAGGAAGCCTGCCGTGAGCGATGCTAGCTAGCACCAACTGTAGTGGCACAAGCCAAGCCTGGACTGCTACAGTTAGCTCCAAGCGCTTGTAACGCACGAACTGCCAACGGCTGCTGTAAGACACTTAGATATAGAGTGAATCAAATTTCTGGAATTAAATAGATCGTGCGTGATCAAGCCTTGACCACCTAAAGTTCGAATCGCGGCTGCCATCTCGGTGCCGACAGCCCCCACCAGTTGCTCAGGGTCAGTCTGGCAACATATAAATGGCACATCACTTTGCAGGCCATTTTGCTTAATCGCCTTCAACATATCACAAGCAGCGGTGCCATTTTCACCCACATAAGGTTGGCATAAGATAACATCATAAGTTCGTTGACCGAGCATTGCCTTAGCACCGCTCAGGTCAGGCACTAGATCAATTGGATGATGCAGTTTTCGCAAGGGAGCCAAAGAACTGCTCACATCGGTATCAAAGATAGCTAGAATTCTCATTCGAGTGCACTCCAAGATGCTCACCAGTATGCTAACCAGCACCGACGGAGTTGCCCATGGATAGTTCCATTTTGAGATTTTTTTGTTCTGTCAGTTATGAACACATAAGACTGTTATTTAGTCGCCATAACTTCTTGAAAATTCTTGTCCATTTTGACATAGCACTCGCAGCTAGCCTCTTCAAGGCCTTTGCGATTTAAAACAGTGACCCTTCCACGTACGTAATTGATGATCTTAGCTTTGGCCAGCAGACCGGCGGCCAAGTTAACTCCAGTGCGTGAGACGCCGAGCATGGCAGCAAGGGCCTCTTGAGTCATAGGAAACTTAGTGCCTTCGCAACGATCTAAAGTGTGTAGCATCCACCTGGCACAGCGCTGCTGAATTGAATGGGTACGATTACAGCCCGTGGTGTACGCAACCTGACTAAAGATGCCGATTGTATAACGTTGGCAAACTTGGGAGAACTCGGGATACTTACTAATGAGCGTCTGGAAGGTCTTTACCTCCAGTCGACGCGCCGAAGAATAGACCTGACAAAAAACAGTTTCAGGAACAGTAGAAATACCAAAGGTGGCGGAGAATCCCACCATGCCTTCTTTACCGATGGTAGCGAGTTCAATTAAGGTGTCGTCGTCGACACGAGCAAGTAAAGACAGCACGCCTGATTCAGGGAAAACTACAAACTTAAACGGCTTGCCCGGTTCGATCAAAACTTGGCGTAATTCATACTGCACGAGTTCAGATTTATCCATAACTTCTTCCAATGCCTCAGCCGAAAGGCTCTGCAGAAGAAAATTGCATGAAGTAACTGAAGCCATAAATTTAAAGGAATCCTGATAACTAATAACATATATCTCTTGCCGCACTATGGCATCAACTAGCATGAATGTCACGCCAGTACTGCACACAAGGAGTTTTATAAACCTGGTGTGTAAAATTATGAACAGATATAAATTTGACAGCGTTACAACTGTGCTCGCCACTGTATATGGTGACTAATAAATCGACGACGAGAAGTTGAAGGCAGCTTGCTGATCCCAGTACATTACATTGTCATCTTTCCAGCGAGCAAATTGCACATTACCATCTTGTGAAAGAATAATTGACAGCACATCTTTAAGAGCGTTGCAGATGCGATAAGCTGATCGGTGGCGCGTTCCGACTGCGTGAACCGATTCTATAACAGAATGCTCACCTTCAAGATCGAGTGCTTTAGCAACAAAATTGAGTTCTGTAGATTCACAGTGAATTTCAGCGCCAAATCCTAGAAGCTCAAAACGTCGAGTCAACACTACAGCACCATCCACTGTAGACAATGCTGAGATCAAGTGCGACATTTCAAAAATTGCTTCGTCTAATTTGATGATGTCTGCACTGGTGGTCTGCTGATAATCGCGCCAACCAATAGCGCTGTGTTGGTCGCCGGCAATTTTAGCCAGAGTGTTCATTACGTTGATGATTAAAGTGCGAAAACGAGCTCTAGGCTCGCCCGCGCGAAAACCATATTTGATCGAAAGATATGGATTTTCGCTACAGAATATATCAGCCATTTCAGGCGGCACCACAACTAGAGTGCCACCATGCTGAAAGGCGCGCATGCCGGCAATCAACCGACGCATCATGTGCTGCCCTATGACGCGAGTCAAATCGGGTTCGAGTTCTGCCCAATTTTCACCGGCCTCTTTCCGTGCTTCATTGTGAATTTCCATGCGCTCCTGGCGAATTGAAGCAAACCACTCCTGCAACCATTGCGCTTGAAACAAATTCATTGAAGGTCCAAATACTTTGCCTTCCTCCAGGTGGCCAATTACCTCACGGCCGCGGGCGACATCAAGGTGTCCCGGCCCAGTGACGCTGATAGCCAGCCGCGACGGCAGTGGAGCAGCAGATCCTCGGCCGCCATGAATGGCATGCAGCCAGCGTGGCCCAGAATGAACCAAACCCCAGATTTCAGGACCATTATTAGGGTCGACACGCACACCGATTAGGGTGCGCGAAAAGTTAGCGGCTGACGATAGGCGGCGCAATTCCAGGGCGTTAAATTCAAGATGCCGGGCAAACTCAAGGCGATGTAAGCCAGCCGGTGGTCCGCCATCTTCGGGTAAATCTTCAGGCTCCATGACAATCAGGCGAAAAACCACCGGAATATTTTCCTGACGCAGCAAGCTTGCCTGATAGCAGGTAGAGATAAGAGTCTCCAGCACTGATCCACTTGGCAATTCTTCGCCCGCTTCCAGCATCGGCCAGTGGGCGATGACGAATTTACTCAAGTCAGAAGGGTAAAAGTGTTTCATTAGCTTCCAAGCACGACTGCGCAGGAAGTCATACTTCTGTCAGCGATTTATAGCCATTATAATACACAGGAATAGCCGTAAATTTGCTGGAAGAATGCCCATCGATTGCCAATCAGGCTGCCACAATTTCGCCTGTGCAATCTTGATTGTATTCTGCCTTAAGTTCATTCACAACCGACTGACGCTCGTCAGGTCGGGCCGAATGGCGCATGATAGCGACACTCAAGGTGCTCTTAGCCTGGTTTGGGCCAAACTCTTTGCGAAGAGAAACTGTGTTTCGCAGGTCGTCGCAATGATCTATATCTATTCGATATGCTCCATCTTCTTCAAAGCATAAAATTGCAAATACACCGGCAGAAGTTGGCAGCCTGTCTGCGGTGGCGTATGGCCCGTCGAATTCAAATCGTCCTAACATTAATGACATCAGCGGTTCCTCACTTTTTTTGACAAGAGGAGTCTAACTTGGCCTTTCAGCGCTCACCAATTCCTTTTATTTAACCGAATTTAAAAAAAATCGAGGGAACTCGCTCTGCCAGTTAGGCTTTTCGGAGTTTTGAACAGGGGCTGCCCTTGCGGATTTAGACCTAGATTTTAATCTTTTCCTTGACTCCAACGCAGTCTTAAGGCTGTGACACAGACAAGGGAACCTTTAAATTGAATTTTAGTCAGCAAATCAAACTGAATTAAAAAGGTAGGACATGATGACTTCAAAAAAGAAATTGCGCTATGCCGTGGTGGGCCTCGGCCACATTGCTCAAATCGCAGTATTGCCGGCATTCGAACATGCTAAAGAAAATTCTGAGTTGACGGCACTAATTAGTGACGATCCGAAAAAGCTCAAAGAAATTTCTCAGCACTATAGCGTAGAAAATTGTTATTCCTACGAGCAATATGAAGAAGCTCTGCAGAGCGGTACATTCGACGCTGTCTACATTGCCTTGCCCAACGATATGCACAAAGAGTACACAATAGCAGCTGCCAAAGCGGGAATACACGTGCTTTGCGAAAAACCCATGGCAACAACAAAAGAAGATTGCCAACAAATGATTGCAGCAGCAGAAAAAAACAAAATTGAGCTGATGATTGCCTACAGGTTGCACTTCGAGCGCACCAATATGAAGACTGTAGAATCACTTGATCTGGGAAAAATCGGCGTTCCGAAATTGTTCAATTCATCGTTCACATTACAAGTGCGAGACGGCAATATTCGCACGCAGAAAGAACACGGCGGTGGGCCGCTCTTTGATATCGGCGTTTATTGCATAAACGCTGCCAGATACATTTTCAAAGAAGAACCAATTGCCATCACCGCTCTGGCCTGTAGCGGCCCCGACACACGCTTTGATGAGATTGAAGAATCTGTAGCCGTAGCGATGAAGTTTCCAGGAAATCGATTAGCGACATTCGTTTGTAGCTTCGGTTGCCATGCAGTATCTCACTATGAAGTTGTGGGCACCACCGGCAGTATCTGCGTCGATCCGGCATACGAATATGCGGATGAAACCGGTTTTGAAATCAAAGCCGACAAGCACAACGAGAAATTAAAAACCGGGAAGAGAGATCAGTTCGCCCCAGAGTTAATTCATTTTTCCAACTGCGCTTTGAATGGCGAGCAGCCTCGGCCATCAGGTTATGAAGGCTTAGCTGATCTGCGTGTCATTGAAGCAATTAAAGAATCTATCGCCACTGGCGAAACAATAAAACTGGACGACGGCAGCAAATCTAAAGCTAATGCCAAGACTCTTGCCAGTCAGACCAGTAAGCCAGACGCAGAGCTAATCATTGAAAAACCAAAAGTGCCCAAAGCAAAACTAGTGCATGCGCAGTCTGGTTCGAAAGAATAAAACTTTCATCCAATAGAAACAATAGGAACGAATAAAAGAGGAGTGAATATGAAAGCACTGGTATGGCACGGTAAAAATGACGTGAGGGTTGAGTCGGTTAAAGATCCGGTAATTGAAAATCCAAACGATATTTTAATTGAAGTGACTGCTACAGCCATTTGCGGTTCTGACATTCACATTTATCACGGCATGGTGCCGGGCATGAAAAGCGGCGACATACTGGGCCACGAGTTCGGTGGACGAGTTGTAGAAGTGGGTGCGAGCATCAAGCGTGTCAAAGTAGGCGATCGGGTGATCATTCCTTTTGTTATTGCTTGCGGCAACTGCCTGTTTTGCGCTGATCAAACATTTTCATTGTGTGAAAATTCCAATCGCGAAGCCAAAGTGGAAGAGAAAATCACTCACTATCCAACTGCGGGCTTGTTTGGTTTTTCACACCAGTATGGCGGATTCTCCGGTGGCCAATCGCAATATGTGCGCGTACCCTATGGAGACGTCGGTGCTTTAGTACTTCCCGAAAACATAAGCGAAGACCAGGCCTTATTTCTCTCAGACATTTTCCCCACCGGTTTTATGGCAGCAGAAAATTGCAATATAAAAGAAGGCGACACGGTTGCTGTCTGGGGTTGTGGCCCGGTTGGTCAATTTGCCATCAAGAGTGCTTTCATGCTTGGCGCCGGGCAAGTGATTGCCATCGATCGCTATCAAGATAGGCTAGAACTGGCGAGAAAAAGTGGTGCCAAAGTGATCGACTATTCAAAACAGAAAGTTGAAGACGAGATTTTCCAACTAACTGAAGGGCGAGGACCGCACGCTTGTATCGACGCAGTTGGCATGGAATCACATGGTTATACGCTTGATGCCCTTTACGACAATGTGGCAAATGCTCTGCTGATGGAGACCGACCGTACTCACGCTTTAAGAGAAATGATTGGCCTCTGCCGCAATGGTGGCACCGTTTCAATTCCGGGCGTCTATGGCGGATTCGTCGACAAGTTTCCTCTAGGTGTTGCTTTCGCCAAAGGCCTCACTCTCAAAATGGGTCAAACGCATGTACAAAAATACATGCCTCGACTGCTCAAAATGATTGAAGATAACAAAATAGATCCACGCTTTGTAATCTCGCACCGTATGCCTTTGCGCGAAGCAGCTTCAGCTTACAAACTTTTCGCAGACAGCCGCGACATTTCCACAAAAATCGTGCTAGACCCAAGAGCTGCTTAATCGGCAGACCTCGCAGACAGGTATAAAAGGCCCGTGACCAGGAGCGCGCCGACCCTAACTCCTGTAAAAAACCCTGAGAATTTTTACAACCTGTAGGTTGTAAATTCGTACAACTTAGAGTTGAGTGGGGCGCGGGAACTACCCCCGCACCCTCTCCCAGAACAGGGCTTGAACCTCTCAGCTCACACTGCTCCTA
>CASBPX010000012.1 GCA_949127735.1 Candidatus Obscuribacterales bacterium
GCAATACATCTCTAACATTGCCAGAGATGAATTGTTAGATTCCATCCCCAAGCTCTTCGCCACAAGCTTTGATAGCCTGATCTTGAGTGCCCGCACCTTGTCAGCGCAGTTAGAAGCTTCAGGTTTGATGGGAGAGCAAGCACGGATTACTATCACCGGTGATGCCACCGGACTGGTAGCACTGCGTGACCTCATTCCACTGGCAGCGGAGGGGCTATCAAATGCAATGATCGCCTCAGAGATGCCTGAGCAGGCACTGTCTGTAGTATCAATGATTAACGATCTGGTTTCCCTGATCAAAGAGCCTCTGCTCCTTGCCAATGCTGGAGTAGTTAGCTACGGCAGCCCTGATGAAGGCGCGATAGTTTTTCTTACCAAGCGCTTTGGTCAAGAAATCGCCAACAAATTTCGCCTTGCCCTGGCCTATGAACAGTGTGTACGAGCAATTGCCGCTTGCCCGGCAACTGCTGAAATCGACCGCAACTACCTGCAAGTCGTCGGTATGCTGGCCGGTCGCCTTTGCACATATTTCTCTCTTGTTGTAACTAGCAGTGGAGATGAAATTCGGCCATTTTCTCAACTGAAGAATTTGACGCGAAAGAGTGCTGAACCAATCGGGCAAAAACAAACGGTTGCCCAAATTGAAGGAGCACCTTCAACCGGCTGGCCTTTTCCCAAGTTTGGCAACAAGGTCAAGGGCAGAGCGGGTACACAGCTGCCGATGATTGTCGGGCCTCAAGTTGACAGCTTAAGGGGCTGCACAGTTCCGCTAGTGATTATCGGCTCAGGAGAATTTGCCGGTTGCACCATCACCCATCTCTTATGGTTTGGCCCCACCGCAGGAGGAGGAGGAGGCGGATGCTTGAGAGGCTGCACAGTTAGCTATTTATACTGCCTCGCCGGCGACGAACCTGACATAGCAGGAGGGACTGTGCCTATGCCCCAATACAAAACTAGAAACGAGCTAATCGCGCTAGCGGCGGAACTAGCGATGCAGCGCAACGTTGAAATTCTCTAGACGTTGAAATTCTGCAAGCAAAAATCAACACTCACAAATTACCAAAATTCAGGAGCACCACTATGTGTGTAACTTCAGGACCAGCAAAGCTCGGTGATACTATCGTGGCAGCCTGGGAGATCAAAGAAGGCGAGCACGCCATGGGTTATCAGAATGTGGTTCAAAGCCTGATTGGAGTTCCCAGTAACGATGAAGGACGCTTTTCTTCTCGACAATTTGGGCGCGAGGAGGAGCCACGTTTTGACTGGGACAGCGAAGGCTATAAGCTGCAAACTCTTTCAACAGCTAATTGCATGATTCTGCCCATTCCCTTGCATGCTGATGCAAAGGTAATGGACATTGGAATCATTGATAGCCGCTTATTAAAGAATTGTCTTAAAGATATGGCTGAAGCGGTAGCCGCGGATGCTAACAACACTCGCAGCATGTCTAAAGGCATAGAGACTTATGGTGCGCCTCGCGGTGAAGTCTATGTGATGGAGTTTGACGTCTATAGCATCGTCCTGGCAGAATTTGCCGGCGATGCCTTCAACGCCCTAGAAGCTGTTCCCACCAATCGTCGTCCTGATATCAAAGAAGCTTTGTTGCGAAGCTATGAAGAATGGTATGGATGGCCCGTGGCATTTTGCTGCTTCGACAACCTCGAGGCAAAAGAAGCGGCGCCGCTCATTTTTACCTTTCCCACCCGTTTTCCTAACAAGCTCTTTCTTCCTGCAATTCATGGCCACGATGGCAATGTGCCTGACCTAAATGCTCAGGTGGAAGACGATCACACATATATTGGCGGATCATGCCTGAGCCCGACCAAAGGCAACCCGGTTTACTATGCCGATGCCATAACCCCTGAGTCGGCTCAAATGCTTCCTCGCTCTGTGGTGGGCACCACTGCCGATTATTTCCATAAACAGGGCGACGTAGTTTTAGACCTGGCTAAAGTTCGTCAGGGCGTATTTGAGCTCAATCGCCTTTTGCCTCCCAAAGCCCCTCGCCTGCCGAAGCAATCCAAGCCTGCAGAACAGCGGCCACATGGACGTGTGACACGTTCTTCCGCCTGGTAACAGTAGCTCGCTCGCAAAAATGCGAACAGCCTGATCACGTACAACTTATTTCAGCCTGAAAATGAAGCAACACAAATTCTGGGTTCGCAAAACACGAGTACACTCGTACAAAATCATGAGCCTTCTAAGCGCTCTTGCTGTCATTCTAAGGCTGTTTACTACCTCAGCTCCTTTTGAATATTACGCGCAAGTATCGGTATGGTTGACGTTCAGTTTATACATCGTCGGCTATGTACATATTGCGCACCCGGGTAAAGAGTGGTGGCGGCACCATGCTGCAGACATCTTGATTGTCTTGGCCTGGAACCCTGCCGTTACCTGCTATCCACTGAGCGATCATGCGGCCATCGGGCCGTTATTGTTGCAAATGATCGGTATTGCAGCACATGTCATGGTGGCATCTCGATGCATACGCTATCGATGGGGCCAGCATCCGTTTGTCGCCAGTTCAGCGAGCCTTCTCGTTGTTCTTATACTGGGTGCGGCATTACTTCGTTTGGTAGAACCGAGCACTTTTCCCGGATTCTGGCCAGCTCTCTGGTTTGCTTACGAGACTGTGACAACCCTCGGTTATGGTGATTACGTGCCGCGCACGGCGCCTGGTTATATGGTCGCAATCATACTCTCCCTGGCTGGCACCGGTCTTCTGGCAACTCTGACGGCCTATCTCGGTGCTCATTTTATTGCAAGCGTGCATTGGAATCCTTCGAAAAAAAAATCTCTGCCGGAGGTAACCAATCAAGAAATTTTGCTTGCGCTCAAGGAGCTAAACGAGCGGTCAGCCAGGCTTGAAGAAGCGGTAGCAAAATTGATGGAAGACCAAACGAACAAATGACACAAGCACTGTAAGCCATATCAAAGAAAGCGCAGCGGACCTAATAAATCTTCTGCGCTTCGTTCACTGATCTGATATCTGAGCAAAGTCATGACTAAGAAAAAAAGAGCAAAATCTGTGCCGAAAGTAATTTCAAAAGACCAAATCTATAAAATGTTCAGAGCAGCAAATCGTCAACTAGCAATCGAGAGCGGTGAGTATACCAACCGAGGAGCCGGCTCCGGCTCTCATGGTGGTACAAAAAAACAAAGAAACAGGAGAGATCGCCGAGAGCAAAGAAATCATCTTAGAGATGATCTTGAGTAAATCGCCCATCCTGTCCTGAACAGCCTAATTCATCACTGGTCGCTGCAGCGGTTATCTAATAGCCGCTGCATTTGTTTGCTTACTCACATTTTCAAATATCAAAATCTCCGTATGGCTAATACAAATGCCTCGGCCTCATCCTCGCCCCTGCGCGGCCCTGCGCAGCATGCACTGCTGGTTGTAAAAGAGTCGTATTTTGAACGAATGCAGCTTGCTCACGATCAAAGTCAATTATCCGCCATCGCCAATGGTGCACCTGGGCTTGAGTCTGAGGCCCAATCTCACGCACAGCACATCGCAACGCTTACCCGAGTTAAAGAAGTCCTTGAGCAAAAAGGCATTACCTACGAAATTACCAATAGTCGTGACTCAAAAATACGCGATAAGTTCACCAGAGCCGATTTTGCCTTAGCTGTTGGTGGTGATGGAACATTCTTAATGGCATCGCACTAC
>CASBPX010000013.1 GCA_949127735.1 Candidatus Obscuribacterales bacterium
ATTGACCCAATAGTAGGCAATGGCGCTACTGATGATGATGCTGTCACCGCGGTCAAGGAAGCCACCATGCCCCGGGAAAATGTCACCGGAGTCTTTAATGCCAGCATCTCTTTTAAGTAAAGACTCGCAAAGATCGCCTAGCTGAGCCGCTATTGAAATTATGGCGGCCATAAGCGGCGCCTGCCAGAGATTGAATTTAAACGGGTGGCAAGCAAAAAGAACATGATCTGACAAATAGGTGATCGTCATGCCAAAAATTATAGAAACCACAAATCCGCCAACGGCGCCCTCAATGGTTTTTTTCGGGCTAATTTGCGGATAGAGCAGGTGTTTTCCCATTTTCTTGCCGATGTAATAGGCGAAAACATCTGTGCTCCAGATAATGAACAAGGTTGCCCAGACGTAGGCCAGCCCAGGCTGCTGCAGCGGATTGTCAGTGAGCGGCATGCCCACCGGCGTCAAGTTTCGCAACAAGACCAGGTGACTTGGCAACCAGCCTACATATATAAAGCCAAGAATAGTTGAGGCAATATCGGCGATGGTAGCTGGCGGATTGTCATTGCGAAAAAGCAAACGGAAGAACGATATATAGATGCCAATAGTAAGTAGCAGAGGAAAATGCTGAATGGAAAAGCTATCAGGCAATCTGAAGCCACCCAGCATCCATTGGGGTATATCAGGCAGGGCCGCCATAACAAAAAAGGCGACAATCATTCCAAGAACAATACGGCTGGAAGGATTGATGCCCTTTTTGCGCGCCATGGCAATGAACTCGCGTCCACCCATATAACACGCATAACCCAGTGCCAACGACAAAAATATGCCGCCGGCCATAATGCTGAATACAGCACCGGCAAATAAAAGCCAGCCAAAAAGCAGTCTCATTTCGCTGTTCTATTGCTCTCTCGTTGCGCCGCTTGAAGCCATTAACCGGGCTGAAAAATATGCAGTCAGGGGAATGGTCAAAACCAATCCTAGACT
The DNA here is from genome assembly GCA_949127735.1 of Candidatus Obscuribacterales bacterium. Lineage (GTDB taxonomy): Bacteria > Cyanobacteriota > Vampirovibrionia > Obscuribacterales > Obscuribacteraceae. The sequence goes on from CASBPX010000013.1 coordinate 982, forward strand.
ACCACTAATTGCAGAAGCCACTTCTGTTGCAACCAGATCGAGATTTATAAGTTTTGTCGAAGGAATTTGACTGATAAGCAATAGCAGAGGCAGAGCAGAGCCTGTGTAAGCCAGTATCAAAGTATTGGTCATGGTGCCCATAATGTCGCGACCAACATTCATGCCTGATTGGTAAAGCTCAGTAAAGCCGAGGTGACCAGCCTTAGCGACTTCGGAAACGGCGGAGGCGATAGAAATGCCCACATCCATTATTACTCCCAGAGCCCCAATCAACATTCCAGCGGCCAGTAGACCACTGTAAAAACTGGGGCGAGCGACGAGCACAGAGCCTCGCAAAATCTGCGCTTCCTCAGATGACAGGCCAGTCAGTGGAGCACTGATAATTACCACCTGAGCGGCAATGCCGGCCACAATTACTCCCCCTACGGTGCCAAGCATGGCAGCCAGAGCCTTTTTAGAGCGACCAGCAACAAAATACATGGTGGCTACGGCTGAAACCAGGCAGATGGCAATTGCCACCAGGAGAGGATCGAAACCATTCAAAGACAGTGGCAATAAGACAAAAGCAATTAAGCAAACACTGATTAAAAGAGCAACTAAAGATTGAAGCCCCTTCTTGCCACCGAAGACGATAAAAGCGATCAAAAACGCCAGCAGCAGCCAGCCTAGCGTGGGAGCGCGATGATAGTCGGCGATGTTGTATTCGCTTTTTATCTTGCCACTACCTTCAGTGCCAGTAACAATTGAAAGAATCACTTCGCCGCCTGGCTTGGCATTAATATTGAAAGCCGGATTATCTGTGATTTCGTTGGCCACTGAAATCTTCTGCCCCTTCAGTTTACCCTCTAGAATTTCCACGTCGACAATTTCACGATTTGCCACCATGCCGGTAGATGTAAGCAATTGCTGATTGAGAGTAGGCTTGCCTACCGAAATAACACGGGCCACAGCAAATTCTTCATCGGTAAAATGCGAACCCGGATCTTTTAGTGTCGCACCGCCGGCAGTATTAAGCGCTGAAGATCCTGAAGATGGAGGCATCTAAATCTCGCTGTTTTTTGAATTTTCTGAATTTTCCAAATTGCTTTTATTGAAAATATCCAACTGTTTAATTTCAGCAGTGGCCAGCTCAGCCAGAATGCGTTTGCTTACAGGTTTGTTTAAATGCTGGTAAGCAAATGGCGTTGCCATGCGCCCGCGCGAGGTGCGTTGAATGAACCCTTTTTGAATCAAAAATGGTTCATAAACATCTTCTACGGTTTCGGAGTCTTCACCGATGGTGGCAGCTAGAGTCTCTAAACCTACCGGTCCGCCATCATAATGATCGATCATTATTTGCAGCAATTTTCTATCGGTCATATCAAGGCCGTGTTTATCTACTTGATACGACTCAAGGGCAGCTTCTGCGATGGTACCATCGATTAAAGCCGCACCTTGATATTGACCGAAGTCACGCACCAGGCGCACCAGACGGTTAGCGATACGCGGGGTGCCGCGGGCCCGCGAGGCAATTGCTACCACAGCTTGATCATCCATAGAAACATTTAAAATTTTTGCCGTGCGCGCCACAATTTTGGCCAGTTCGTCTTCATCATAAAACTCAAGCCGACAAACAAAACCAAAGCGATCTCTTAAAGCATTGGAAAGCATTCCCGCTTTTGTAGTGGCACCAATCAAAGTAAAACGAGGCAGCGGCAGACGCATTGTGCGAGTGGCCTGACCTTTGCCTGTGGTCAAATCAATGACAAAATCTTCGATGGCCGGATAAAGCAATTCTTCAGCCACCCGGCTGAGCCTGTGAATTTCATCAATAAAAAGAACATCCCCTTCTTCAAGTTGATGCACCAGGCCGATGATGTCCCTGGGGCGCTCAAGCGATGGGCCTGAAGTCATATGTATGCGCGCTTGCATTTCGTTGGCCAGCACGCGCGCTAGAGTGGTTTTGCCCAGACCTGGTGGGCCGTAAAAAAGCACATGGTCGAGGGCCTCACCGCGTGATTTGGCCGCCGAAATCGACATATGCATCATCGTTTTCAGCCGCGATTGACCAATGTATTCCTGCAAACTGTCAGGCCGAACCGCCTGGTCTGACTTTTGGTCCGCTGAATTTTCCTGACCCGAAAGTAAAGAAGAGCGACGATTCTGGTTAATGTTAACTTCTTCTATACTTGGAGCATTTTGCCTGCTTTCCAGAGGTTTAACCGCCACTTTCATTTTGCCCGAAGAAGGCGAAGCAGACACTTTGCTCTTAACCTGTTCGGCCGCAGAATCTGGTGAGTCACCGCTAGTTTTGATAATGGTCATAGATACGAACTCGTAATTTTTTGCAGGTATTGGTGACTATTGAGCCAGGTATTCAGGAGATCATGAGAAGTAATCAAGGTGCTGACGAAGCAGGGCGTTTATCATTGTTGTTGACGCTTCAGCCTCATGCATATGCCAGGGATATATTTGCCATGAATACAGTTCAAAGTCCAACTCCAACAGCTGTGTCCAGTGCTAGCACATCAAGCTCAAGCTCCAGTCTAAGTCATAATCAGCCGGTTGTCGCTAGCCAGAAAATTGTGGCCAACCCACTCACTTACGAGAAATCTATATACACAAGGCCAGCGCATAGTGACATCACTGGTCCACTACCTGAGATTTCGGTGGTAATACCGGTCTATAACGAAGAAGAAAATGTCGATCTGCTTTACTCTAAATTAGTCAGTGCTCTGGATCAATTAGGCAGAGCCTGGGAAGCCATTCTTATCGATGATGGCTCGAAAGATCAGTCTTATAGCAAACTCAAAGCAATCGCGGCCGGAGATACGCGCATTAAAGTGGTGCGTTTCGTGCGCAACTTTGGCCAGACCGCTGCTCTGGCTGCCGGTATCGATCATGCACTGGGTGACGTGATTATCCCTATGGATGCCGACTTGCAAAATGATCCGGCTGATGTGAAAAAACTGCTGGAGAAATTAGACGAAGGATACGATGTTGTAAGCGGCTGGCGTAAAGAGCGTAAAGACGAACTCTTCTTGCGCCTTATTCCTTCATGGACAGCCAATAAAATTATCTCGTCGATTTCTGGTGTGCGTCTACACGATTATGGTTGCTCACTCAAGGCATACCGCAAAGAAGTAATCAAAGACGTCAGACTTTACGGCGAAATGCACCGCTTCGTGCCGATTTATGCCACCTGGCTGGGTGCCCGAGTAGCTGAAATTCCTGTCAATCACTATGCTCGTCAGTTTGGCCAATCAAAATATGGCATCTCGCGCACATTTAAAGTTGTGCTTGATTTGATTACCGTAAAATTCATGGCTAAATATTTTACAAAACCAATCTATGTTTTCGGCACCGCTGGTTTAGCTTCGTGGATTTTGTCGTTCTTGATTTTCGGCTGGATGGTGGTGCTGAAATACTACTATCAGACTTCATTCATTGAGACACCACTGCCGGTGCTGGTAGCAGTGTTCTTCTTGATGGGTATGCAACTGCTTCTGATGGGCCTGCAAGCTGAAATTATGATGCGTACTTATCATGAGTCGCAAGGCAAGCGCATCTATAAAGTAAAAAGCACGCTCAATGTAGATGGCGAACTGGTCTGAGCTTTATTTCAATAGCGTCTGGTCAGCTCCCACTGATAAGCACTTTCGACCACTTGCTCTAAATTGAACTGAGGCTGCCAGCCAAGCACGGCTTTAGCTTTGCTATAGTCGGCTACCAGTTCGGGCGGATCGCCAGGTCTGCGGTCCACAGCCAGGCAAGGTACGTTTTTGCCGGTTACTTTTTCTACTGCGGCAATTACTTCTTTAACCGTGGCACCATTGGCCGTACCTAAATTAATGGCAACTCCGCTATTTGCCGACTCTTCCATATCACCATTGAAATCAGCACTGGCGATGAGCTTGAGTGCCAGGCAGTGTGCCTCGGCCAGATCGTTGACGTGGATATAGTCGCGCACGCAAGTGCCGTCTTTGGTGGGATAATCGCTGCCGAAAATTTTGAGCGGCTGATTGCTTCTGCCCATGGCAGCAGCCAATGCCAGCGGAATTAGGTGTGATTCAGGTTCATGACTTTCACCAATTTCGCTGCCTTTTTCACTAGTATCAGCCCCGGCGGCATTGAAATAACGCAATGCGGCGTATTTTAATTGTGACGAAAGGGACAGAGCGCGTAAGGCTTCTTCGATCATCAACTTTGTGCTTCCATAGGTATTAATGGGTCTTTGTTGATGTGCTTCATTCAATGGTGAATATTTTGGATTGCCGTAAGTGGCGCAAGTAGAAGAAAAAACAATCTGTTTGACATCAGCGGCAAGCATCACCTGAAGAAATTTTAGAGTTTCAACTACATTGTTTTCGAAATATTTGAAGGGCTTGATCTGCGATTCACCCACATAGGCATTGGCAGCAAAATGCACTACTGCGTCGATTTCATGGGCGTCAAAAATTCCCGCAATAGCGTCCATGCTACCCAGTGAGGTCTTATATAAATGAATGCGTGAGTTACAGGAGCCATCAAGAGAGAGCAAATTGCCGAGACTGAGATTATCAACGGCCACAAGCTCGGCAGATGGATTTTGCTTGAGGTAATGGCGCACGAAGTGCGAGCCGATGTATCCAGCGGCACCGGTGACTAATAGCATCCGTTTGAACCTCAATATGAAAAGCTGTCAAAATTCTATCAGCTTCGCCAAAACAGAGTAATATTGTCTTGTTGGGCTCCGGCCAAGCTTTATCACGTTCCCCCCATTGGGTGTTAGCAAGTCTGTGAACGATAATCAGACGGCAGGCTCTACCGAATCTGTCCGATTAGATGCCGGTCATCACGAAATTTTTCCCTCAGGTCAAGCCCTTGCCGGCTGGCTTGGAGTTGGTCTGGCTGGCTTTATCTGCCTATTTCTTGCCCTGGCATTTGTGCATATTTTCAGCCCAGGGCTACAGGTCAAAGACATCGCCGACCGTGATTTAATCGCTCCGGAGGATATTTCGGTAATTGACCGCATCGAAACCGATAAAGCCATAGCTCTGGCGAAACAATCGATTATTCCAGTCTTTCAAGTCGATCGCGGGCGTGACCAAGCTTCTCAGGCTGCTGTGCAAGCCGCACTTAAAAAAATCGAACAGTATCAGGCCATGGGCCTTGTCCCTGTAAAAGTCCCTGTGAAAACAACTGTAAAAAACACTGCCGGCCCGGGCGCAATCAACATTAGCCCAGCCCAGATCGCACGCATCTTGCTTAGTTCAGATGAAAGTTTTGCCCAACAGTTGACTGCCATGCCGGCGGTAGCTTCGGAGCTGAACAAGAGACGACAAATAATACTTAATGCTAGAAAATCTGGCGCGTTTACTCTAAAAGACAACGAATTGCTGACTGCTTTGATAGTCGAACCGGCCGCTCTGAGTGAGTACAAAAAAACCATGGTCAGCAGCGGAGCGCGGTTGTGCAGCAAATTCAATCGTTTTCCCGTTTCTGACAAACACGTGTGGGAAGAAATCGCTGCTGAGTTTTTGCCGGACAGTATGCCCTTCAATTTAAAGTTGGCATCATCATCTTTGCTGGCTGAAAATCTCGAGCCGAATATGGTCATCGACAATAAAGCAACGCAAAATAAAACTGAAGAAGTGGTCAAGACAGTGGCACCGATAATGCTCAAAATTGCCAAAGGTCAAACCATAGTGCCGCGCGGCGCCTTGATTAGCGAGAGCAAATTAGAACTGCTGCAGGCCCTCGGTATCACTCATATCAACCGTTGGCCCTTTATTTTCAGCATGGCAGTGTCGCTGATAGCCGCACTGACCCTGGTAGCACTGTTTCTTTACACTTATGAGCCTAAACATTTCTTTTCCAGCAGCTCGATTGGTCTGATGTTTACTGTTGCCATAGTGGCATGTACGGTGGCATCAATAATCGGCAAAACATATCCGCAGTTTGTGCCGATTCCAGCGGCCGCGCTGATCTTAACTATCTTTTTCGGCCATCGCGTTGCTATCGTCTGGACCATACCAATGATTATGCTGGTAGCAGTAGATCACCTAATTGATCTGCGCAATATTTTTGCTCATTGTCTGGCTTCGGCGGCAGCAATCTGGACTTACTCAAAAAGGCGCAATGCCCTTATTAGCACCAGTTTGTGTGTGGCAGGGGGTCAAGTGATTGGCGATCTGGCCGCCTGCGCTGCCACTCAATCAATCACTTCATGGACAATGCTTGGTCGGCAGGCCGGCATCGATTTCTTTGGTGGAATGTTTTCGGCCATTCTCGCTATCGGCAGCTTGCCGTTCTTAGAGAACATTTTTGGTTTGATTACACCCTTTCGCCTAACAGAATTGACAGATGCCAATCAACCACTTTTACGCCGCCTGGAAGAAACTGCACCGGGAACATACCAGCATAGCCTGGCGGTAGCCAACCTGGCGGAAGCAGGTGCCAAAGCCATTTCAGCCGATCCTAATATGGTTCGGGCCGGAGCGCTCTATCACGATATTGGTAAAATGGTGCGTCCTAAATATTTCATTGAAAATCAGCTTGGTGATACCAATCCGCATGACTCTATGACTCCGGAAGAAAGCCGCGGAAGAGTGCTGGCGCACGTAACTGACGGTATCGAGCTGGGGCAAAAATACGCTTTACCAAAAGCGATTCAAGATTTTATTCCTATGCACCAGGGCACCACTTTGATGGCGTATTTCTATCACAAAGCCTGTTTGCGTGATGGGGCCGACAAAGTCGATTCTAATTTCTATCGTTATCCAGGCCCTAAACCTAATACCAAAGAAACAGCAGTGGTAATGCTGGCCGACGTTTCAGAAGCGGTCACTCACAGTATGCAAAATCCGACCAATGAAGAAGTAGAAATTGCCCTCGAAAGAGTTTTCCAGAACCGCTGGGATGACGGTCAATTTACTGATTCGAGTCTGACTCTAGAAGAGCTGCATAAAGTCAAAGCTGGTTTCTGCCGAGTCTGGCGCACACTACATCACGAGCGGCTCAAGTATCCTTCTACCACCACAGGCAAAATGCCTATCGCCCCTGTAGAAGTATCGGCAGCAGCCCCTGTAGCAGGTACAGCTACAGGTACAGTAACAGGTACAGCTACGGAGCCAGCTGAAGTAGTGATCAATACAGATTGCTGTTCTTGATTTCGATTTAAATCAGGCGTCGCGCAGCCGAGTGCGCTGCTTCCAACCAAGGCGGAAAACCGCTTCGTCAAAAAGCAAATTGTTGCGGCATGCCATATCGAGAGCAAGCAACGCACGCTCTTCCGTCAAAAATTCAGTATCGAGTAAATAAATGGCTCGCAGGGCACAATAAATTACTTGTTCATTGAGTAATTTTGCCGCCACCAGCGCCTTGCAAACTTCTATGGCTTGATTGTAATTGACTTCCACACGCTCTTTTACCTCTATGGGCAAAGAATCATCAGCAACAGTCAAAGCACCTGTCTCACGTAAAAGGTGCAGCATTTTTTTGCTCGGATTGAGCAAAATGCGACTGACTGATGCCTCTGCTACAGCTCTATCGAAACTCTGACCAAACTCTTTCATACGCACATAAGTATCGCTGGCTAGAGCACTATTGAGCATGCCATTGTCGATCATTTCTTGCAGTTCTACAGTGGCATCAATATAAGCGCGCTTCATACCGCTCACTTCAGTCATCGATTTACCTGACGCTTGCGCACCAGCTAGCGACCTCTGCAACGACTCTAAAAGCTCGCCGTCGCTAATCAGTTCAGCTTCAAATAAAAGTTCGCCGATGCGCGGAGAACTGCGTAACATCGAACGCTTGAAACCGATATTGACTGGTAATTTTTCCAGAGCCAGTTCGCGCTTGTTAGATTCGGCAATCGCTTTGATGCACTGCTCTCTTTTAATCGATCCACGGCGCACCAGTTGTTGACCAAGCAAAGCTGTTTCAAGCAACTGTTGTGAAATGATGCCGCGATAACAAAGAATATGTCCTAAGGGCAGTCCGGTGCGCTGATTAACATCAAGTGCTTGATCAAGTAAGGTAATGTCTACCACATGAGCGTCAATCAATAGTTGGCCTAATTTGTTGCTCAAATGATCTTCAGGTTGCACCACTCCTGATCGTTCAAAGGCATCAGACAATGGCACCGCATTTTTGAAAGCTTCAGTAAGAACTTTCACACCTACTTCTAAAGGTAATTGCCGATCATTAATAAGAGTTTGTATGTCGAGAGCTGAACGCAATTGCAGTTCGGTGACATAACCTGATTTGGTCAAGACTTTACCAAGAGGCAAACCCTGGTCTTCGAAGCTGCTCAATGCAGTTTGAATAAAATCAAAAGAAACTAAACCGGCATACATCAATAAATCGCCGATGCGAACGTGACCGGTAGCATGCAGTAGAGCATTTTTGGTATTGCCGGAATCAGCACGTTCTATCGCCACCGCTGCCAGACGCAATGCTGTAGCGCTAGGCAATCTTGAAGCGTTTACCGGCGTCGCCTTTATCACCGGCTTGGCGGCAGCATTAACATCAGTGAGTGTGCTTTCGGGCAACTCAGCTTTAGGCGCTTTAGCGCTATCTTCTTGAGAACCGTCCACTGCTCTACCCCTGCCCCTGAACTGAATTCTGAGTGACTGTTACGTCAGTCAGGATGGCTGAAAAAGCTTAAAGCTGTTTTGCCGTATTCCCGATAGTCCACTTTCACTAGGCTACCACCGTCAACTTCCATGAGATCGTCACGATTGTGCTCAATAATGACAAGACCGTCTTTCGCCACAAGGTGAAACTCAACTAAAGCGGCAAGAATTTGACTGCCATAGCTTTTTTTGTACGGCGGATCAGCGTAAATAATATCGAAAACAGCCCCATTTATGTGGGGCCAAACCCGCCTGACATCACAGATTACTACGTTAGCATCGCCTGGCACATTGAAAAGTACGCTCGACTTTTTAATACTGGTAGCCTGAGCCTTGTTTTCCTCAACAAAAGTTACAGCTTTAGCACCGCGACTCAAAGCTTCAAAACCCATCAAGCCGGAGCCGGCAAACAGATCAAGAAAGTTGGCGCCGCTAATGCGTGAACCTAAAATGTTAAAAAAAGCCTGTCTGGCTTTAGAAGATGTAGGACGCACGCTCATGCCGTCAGGACACGGCACGGACCTGCCTCTTAACTGACCGCCGGTAATTCTCAAAACAATGCCTCTACTTAAGACCACATGATAACATGTGGTCTTGAGCGAGAGCCGCGGCTGCCTAATCGAATGCCACGAATGCAACGAAACGCATGCAACGAAGGCAACGTGTTCTCGCAGCGTACCCTTAAAATGAGGCAACCTACATGAGCGCACGGCGAATAGCGCGTGAACTGGCAATAATCGTAATGCCACAGCTTCCGAAAAATTCTGAAAAGCTGGCCAAGGTTGAAATCTCAGAGATCGTCGACAGGGCAATCCACATGCTTGTGGATTATGCCAAACAAAATTTAAAAGACGTCAACGCCATGCTGACCAAGGCCGCCAACGAATTGGTAAGCATTGAGGTTGAGCATGCCGACAACAACAAATCATCTGGTGAACTAGTGGCAGTGCCGCTCACCACTGCGCAGATGCGCGAACAATTGAGCACGCTGGAAGTGTCAATCAACATGATTTCAGAAGCTCTGGATATTCCAGAAATGGCTTTGACAGCCAATAGCACTCTGCTCAAAACCACCTGCAAAAAATGTGGACACGCTGATGAATTGTCAGTATCACGGCCACACAAAGACGACATCAGAGAATTTCTTTTCCGCCTGATAGAAACCTACTTAGAAAATCGCGAAATTATTGACGAATATATCAAGCGCGCGAGAACACAATGGCGCATGGAACGAATGGTTTCAATCGATCGAGACATTTTAAGATTGGCCTGCGCTGAGGCTTTTTATCTCACAGACATTCCAGTCAATGTGGCCATTTCAGAAGCCGTAGAATTATCGCACCGCTTCGCTGACGAAAAAGCAGCAAAATTCATCAATGGCGTGCTGGGCGATTTAGCAGAAGAAGCAGAAGCAGTGAGGCGCTCAGCCAGGCGCAAAGCTTACGCCGAGCGTGGCGGTCAAGGCGAGCCCGCAGAAACTGCCGACGCATCAGAATAAGCAAGAAAGAAAGCAAGCAAGAAATAAAGAAGGAAATTTAGTGAGGACTTTTCATGAGTGAAGACGGCCAGAGAAAAGGTTTCTGGGGAACAACCCTGAACAAACTCAAATCTGTACTCGCTAAAACCAAAGATCAAGTTAGCGATCCTGATGCAGAAGAAAATGGCGATAATAATAATAATGGCGAAAATATCGTCGAAGCTGTTGAACTTAGTGCCGACACTTACTCAACAGAATCAAATATTGGCAGTGCGTCGCCTACAGTCACGGCTGTTCAGGCCGCAGCGCCGGCCAAACGCGCTGTCAAAATCGTCGATGCAGATTATATCGAAGCTCTCGAAGATCGCTTGATTAAGGCCGATCTAGGTCTTGCTACCGTTGACCCGCTGATGCAAACTTTGCGCAAAGAATCACGCGGCAAAAATTGGACCTCTGAAAATGTCGATCAGTTTTTACAACGCGAATTCAGCAAGCTTCTACAAGACGCTCCTGGAGCCGATCTCAACTTCGTAGCCGGCAAGGTAAATGTTTATTTGGTTGTCGGCGTCAATGGCGTTGGCAAAACTACAAGCATCGGCAAACTGGCATTTCGCTTTAAAAGCGAAGGCAAAAAAGTTCTGGTGGCAGCTGGTGACACTTTTAG
>CASBPX010000014.1 GCA_949127735.1 Candidatus Obscuribacterales bacterium
AGTTTGGTCTGCTACCGCCGGCTGGGTAATAGGAGCAGTGTGAGCTGAGAGGTTCAAGCCCTGTTCTGGGAGAGGGTGCGGGGGTAGTTCCCGCGCCCCACTCAACCATAAGTTGTAAAACTATACAACCTAAAGGTTGTAAAAAAGCTCTAGACAACGATTCACGACCTCGGTCCGCCAACGCATTCCCCGATACTCTTGCGCTATTTATGAGCTATTCCTGCATGGGCAATCTTATATCTGTGTTTTCTGCAAAGGCAATGGCTTCTTCATAACCGGCATCTACGTGACGAATCACTCCCATACCAGGGTCTGTGGTCAACACGCGAGTGAGGCGCTCGTGAGCTTCAGGGGTACCATCGGCCACAATTACCTGGCCCGAATGCAATGAATAACCCATTCCCACTCCACCCCCGTGGTGCAATGAAACCCAGCTGGCACCGCCCACGGCATTAATCAGAGCGTTCAGGTAAACCCAATCGGCCACAGCGTCTGAGCCGTCTTTCATCGATTCTGTTTCGCGGTTAGGTGAAGCGACTGAGCCGGAATCAAGATGATCGCGACCAATCACAATGGGTGCTTTGACTTTGCCTTGAGCAACAAGGTCGTTCATAATCAGGCCCAATTTCAGGCGATCGCCATAACCAAGCCAGCAGATGCGAGCAGGTAAACCTTGGAATTTAACACGCTCGGCCGCGAGCTTAATCCAGCGGCAAAGTGCAATATCGCCGGCAAAATTAGCAAGAATCGCTTCATCTATTACGGCTATGTCAGCAGGGTCGCCAGATAGTGCGGCCCAGCGGAAAGGTCCTTTGCCTTCGCAAAACAGTGGGCGAATAAAAGCCGGCACAAATCCAGGGAAGGCAAAAGCGTCCTTGACACCATGATTAAAAGCTTCTTGACGAATATTGTTGCCGTAATCAAAAGTGATAACACCGCGTTTTTGAAATTTGAGCATAGCTTGAACGTGAGTAACAATGGCACTGTCAGCCAGTTTTAAATATTGGTCAGGATTAGCCTGGCGCAATTCAGTAGCAGTGGTTGTCGACATGGCCTGGCCATTTTCTGTCAATGGAATATAGCCATTGAGCGGATCATGAGCGGAGGTCTGATCTGTCAGTACATCAGGCAGGAAACCCATCTCAAGCATCTGAGGCAACAACTGAGCGGCATTGCCATGCAAACCGATAGAGAGCGCCTGGCCTTTACTTTTGGCTTCAGCAGCCAATTTTAACGCGTGGTCAAGATCGTCGCCCTGCACGTCTAAATATGCAGTCTCCAACCGTCTTTGAATGCGAGTTTGATCTGCTTCAATACAGACTGCCACTCCTTCGTTCATTGTCACTGCCAGTGGTTGGGCACCACCCATTCCACCCAAACCGGCCGTTAAAACAATGCGGCCTTTGAGACTGCCACCATAATGTTTTCTAGCCAGCGACGCAAAAGTTTCGTAAGTGCCTTGCAAGATGCCCTGAGTGCCGATGTAAATCCACGAACCTGCCGTCATCTGCCCGAACATCATCAGACCTTTTTTGTCTAATTCGCGGAAATGCTCCCAGTTTGCCCAGTGGCCAACCAGATTGGAATTAGCAATCAACACCCGAGGAGCATTGCTGTGGCTTTTGAAAATTCCCACAGGCTTACCAGACTGAATGAGCAAAGTTTCATCATTTTCGAGGCCAATCAAAGCTTTGACGATCGCTTTGAAACAGGGCCAGTTGCGCGCAGCTTTGCCTGACCCGCCATAAACAACTAAATCGAGAGGCCGCTCAGCCACGTCAGGATCGAGGTTATTAAGCAGCATCCGCAACGCCGCCTCTTGCACCCAACCTTTGGTGTTTAGCTTGACTCCGTGCGGAGCGCGCACAAAAATTGGTTCTTCAGAAGCAAGAATAGCGGATATCATTTCAGCGCCCGATTGAACCCCGGCAGTAATGGTCATGTGAATTTTTCCCCTTGATCTGAGAGAATAAACGAAGACGCGCTGGCACTCAAGCTTATGGATGGCGGCCGCAGGCGCAAATAATAGCTTAAGAAAGCTGCTTTTGAAACGCAGACAAGAAGAGGAAAATAAATGGTTAAGGAATTAAGTAAGAAAGAGTCTAAGCGCGAAAAGACTTTTGAGACACTTTCTGGCATTCCTCTTAAGGCTGTCTACACACCTGACGACATCAAAGATCTCGACTATAAATCTGCGCTCAATGACCCTGGCCTCTTCCCTTATACGCGCGGCATTCACGACACCATGTACCGCGGCAAAATGTGGACAATGCGTCAATTTGCCGGTTTCGGCGGGCCCGAAGAAACCAACGCTCGCTTCAAATATTTGCTGGCTACAGGTCAAACCGGCTTATCTACGGCCTTTGATTTGCCTACCTTGATGGGGCTTGATTCAGATAACCCTAAGGCTCACGGTGAAGTAGGCGTATGCGGCGCGGCCATCGATTCGCTCGAAGACATGGAGATTCTATATAGAGACCTTCCATTAGATAAAGTCTCCACATCAATGACTATTAACGGGCCGGCCGTGATCATTTATTGCATGTTTCTGGCCAATGCCCGCAAGCGCGGTTTTGATTGGAAGCTGTTGAACGGCACTTTGCAGAACGATATCTTCAAAGAGTACACAGCGCAAAAAACTTATTTGATACCACCGCGTCCGGCACTAAAACTGATTCAGGACATGATGGTTTTCTGTACTGAAAATGTACCGAGATGGAATACCATTTCAGTATCGGGCTATCACATTCGCGAAGCTGGTGCTACCGCCGTTCAAGAATTAGCTTTCACACTTGCTGACGGTTTTGCCTACGTAGATGCCGGTTTAGAAGCCGGCCTTAAACTCGATGATTTTGTTCCTCGCCTGTCATTCTTCTTCAACGCTCATATCGATTTCTTTGAAGAAATTGCAAAATATCGCGC
>CASBPX010000015.1 GCA_949127735.1 Candidatus Obscuribacterales bacterium
ATCGCCTGTGAGCACATAACCGTAAGGCAGACTCATAGCGCTTCCTGAGGCGGCATTGACACTGACTTCGGCATCACTTTCACTGCCATAAGGATGGTAAAAAACCTGACAGCGAGGCACGCTCTGATCATCATCGCCGAAAACTTCAAACTTAATGCGCGACCAGCCGTGCCAGATAATGTCTTCTTTGACAGGCTCACTGCCAATTTCGATGCGTCTGGCACTGCTAAAGTCTTTATGAACAACCAGCCAGTAAGCACCCGGTGATAGAAAGAGGCAATAATTGCCTTCACCATCGGTGATACCATAAACCAGAGCACTGCTGGTCGAATCAGGTGCAGCGCCTTGATCGACAAAGGCCGACACCCGCACACTAGGCCGCGCCTGGCCTGAATCATCACAAATGCGACCTTGCAAAGCCGTACCTTCAGTGAGGCGAATGGCTACATGGGTATCGGCGCCAACCACCACGTTACGCGACCATGGTGCCAGACTGCTATATTCACAACCATCAATCACAATCGGCGGCGCGTCTTTAGGATGTGCTTGTGCCACCAGCTTATAACTGCCTCCGGGCACTGAAAGAGAGAAATTGCCTTCGTTATCAGTGCGAGTTATATATTCCTGTTTGCTTTCAAGGCTTTGCACGCGAATCAAACTTTGCGATAGAGACGCGCTTTCAAACATTACTTGTCCGCGCAGGCGATGGCCCTCAGCAAGAGTGAAGCGCTGCTCAGTATTTTCCATAACAGCCAAATCTGTCTGCTGTGCCCCAAACAAAATCGAACCGGCTGGTGCTTCAATGACGAGATCATAAGAACCTGGCTCAAGCGCTAGTTCAAATCTTCCACTGCTGTCACTGTGGGTCTGGGCGCCAAAACTAAGTTCACTCAAAAGCAAGCTGCGTCTTGAAGCCGCAGGAGAAATTCTTATCTGCGCCTTGTCTACAGGCTGACCAAAAACATCTACGATTTCGCCTTTGAAGGAGAGTAAGTCTGGCCATTCGAGCGCCAGATCGACATCTCTATCAACAATTAAAACATCGCTGTGAGTAGTAATGATTTTGGCATTATCATTGTTATCTTCTGCCGAGCAGCGCAGGGCAATGTGATATTTTCCTTTTGGTACACACAAGCTGAACTGGCCGTCCGCGTTCACGGCACTAACCTGTTTGTATGATGAAGGTTCAATTCCCAGTGCCACCACTTCAGTGCCCGCCACCATTTCGGCTGTAACTTGCTTAATAGTGCCAGACACAATTGAACCGGTACTGAGGCTAATGTTGAGATTAGCGTTGGTAATCACTTTTACTTCAGGTACAGAGTGCTTAAGAATGCGAGTGGTGGCATCTGGAACCACATCGATTCGATATACCCCAATTTTTACCGAAAAGGAAAAATCACCTTTCGCGCCGGTTTTGACTTCTTTGAGCGGCACCTGCCCATCTAGATCTTCATTGCTGAACAAATCAAAAAGCTGAACACTAACTCCGGCCAGCGCTAAACCCTGATGCCTGACGTGACCGGCAAGATTGAAAAAATGGTCGTTAATAGTGAACACCCCGGCTAACAAGTTCTAATTTTACCCCAGATCTGATCAGCACTCAGGCCCGAAAAACTTAATGGCCTCACGTATCGTGGCAAAAGAGCCTGTGGCAATTAGATATGGGGCCCATTTTGATTTAAGTGGCTCTAACTCAATGGTTTGCCGACCGAGTTTAACGGCCTGCTCAAAATTCTCAGCCACTATGGCCTGAGCACCTAAGGCTCGCCCAATACTGGCTAGCTGCTCTGGTTTGTACATATTTCTTTCACTGGCCGGCGCAGCAAAAGTAAGCAGCAAATCAGCTGGTGTCAAAAGTGCTTTAAGTAACTCTTCGGCATTTTTGTTTTCAAAACAGGTGAAGATAAAAACCATTTTTTTGTCAGAGCCAAATTTATCGAGCAGTGAAGCTCGCAAGGCTGCAGCGCCATGCGGATTATGGGCACCGTCTAAAATAAACTGTTGGCTTTCCAGAATTTCAAAGCGGCCCGGCCAATTGGCTTTACTTAAACCGCGCTTTAAGCTGGCAAGAGTGTGTGCGCTATCAGCGCTGATTAACGGTCGAGTAATGCCGCTCACTCCGAGAGCCATAAGTGCTGTTAGAACATTGACTCGCTGGTAAGCACCATTTAAACCAGAGGCAAAATCGTCTGTTAAAAACAGATCTTTCAACAAAGTCACAAACTCTTCCACATAATGAAAATCATATTCAGGAGTTAAATAATCGACGGCAAAATGACGAAAAATGTCGTTACTACTGGCTCCCAGAGAAACATTTTTTATCGCGTACAGCGGGCAGCCTATCGTTTTTGCGCGCTCACGTATTACTTCTAGCGCGTCGCCATCACAGGTGGTGAGCACTGGAATACCAGCCTTCAAAATTCCGGCTTTCTCAAAAGCGATTTTTGCCCTGGTATCACCAAGAAACTGCATATGATCAAGATCTACATTGGTAATTACCGATACCACCACATTGCTTAGAACATTGGTAGCATCAAAGCGGCCGCCGAGGCCGACTTCGAAAACACAATAGTCAACCTCGCTTTCACTGTAATAAGCTACAGCCATGGCCATAAGAAATTCAAACCAGGTCAGCGAGCCTAATTTTTCATGTTCTTTGCTGAAAGCAAGCGACTGTTGATGAATGCGCGTGGCGATTCGAGCGAAAGAAGAATCGTCTATGGCTTGACCGTCGAGGACAAAGCGCTCGTTGAAGGCAATTAGATGCGGGCCTGTGAATTTGCCGCAACGGTAGCCAAGCTCACTCAACATTGAGGCCAGCAAAGTGCTGACTGAGCCTTTGCCGTTAGTGCCACCAACATGAAAAGCTTTAAGCTGGTTTTGCGGATAGCCCTGAGCGGCAAAAAAGCTTTCCATGCGCGTTAAGCTTGGACGCTCGAGAGTCGGCACAAGTGATTTTATGTAGTCAAGAGATTCCTGATAATTCAAAAGATACTTTACTGAGGCGACTGAAACTGAATTTTAATTGATTGTGGCTCTCATTTCTTTGCTTTACGATAGACCGTAACTAACTCTTACTTATAGATAGCGACAAAATCGAGGCCAAATTGTTATTTACCAGGAAACACTGCACATCGAGCAAGAGGCTTTGGGAAGGCGGCATTATCAAGCTGCGCGTTGATACTCTCAATTGTGAGGGTCACGAAACCATAAGAGAAGTTGTAGAGCACAACGGCGGAGTGGTTATCGCCGGTCGTACCAGCGAGGGCAAGGTTTTACTGGTCAGACAATATCGCTATTCGCTTGACCAAGAATTGCTTGAGTTGCCCGCCGGACGCATTGAAGCAGGGGAAAACCCGCTGCCGGCCGCCCAGCGTGAATTGACGGAAGAGACCGGATATAGCGCCGAAAGCTGGAGTGAGCTCTCGCGCATGTTTACCGCACCGGGCTTCTGCAATGAGATTCTTTATCTTTACCATGCTCAAAATCTAAGCTTTAAGGGCAAAAATCTTGATTTCGACGAAGAAACCGAAGTGCTTGAATTCACCCTCGACGAAGCCTGGCAAATGGTGCAAGAGGGGAAAATTCAAGATGCTAAGACCATTGCTGGTCTCGGCCTGCTAAGTCGCCTGGCGACGACTGCGCAAGCTGCCCTGCCATTATGAGTTTCTTTGAAGCAAATTTGCCTCTGTTAAGGTCGCTTTAAACCTGCTTTTACCCGGCTGCTACGGTGCTACAATTTGAGGCAGTTCAGGCAGTTCGAGTTATCAGGTAGAAAATATGAGTACTCAGAAAAACACCGGCGCATCATTTCCAATCGCAGCGATGTTTATTATCAGCATCATTTCAGCGCTTGTGGTGGCCGGTTCGTTCGAAGTGATCAAGGTCTGGCCACTACCTGCCAGCATTGTACCAATGTATGCCTGGCGCGGTGGCCTTGGCTGGGGGCTGATTGTGGGCGCAGTAAGCGGTCTCGTGCTCGGCTTTCTCACCGATGACAAGCATTTTGACGAGCCAAGTGAAGCCTGATTTCGCCCTCTCGTACTGCAATCTTCTATAATTGGAAAACTATTACAGATTGGGTATGAACCCAATGTGTATAACTCAATGTGAACCAATTGAATTTGAAGATTAGCAATTCAGGCCAGTGTGACGGACATGCAGAGCGATAACTTTCGAATGCCCGCACAAACTGCCGCTAATAATTTACAGCAAGCTGAATTGCTTGCCAAAGAAGGCCGCCTCGGCGAAGCAATTCCGTTGTATGAAAGCGCCCTGGCCAATTTAGAGCGCACCAATGGTATAGAAGCGCCTGAACTGGCCGAATGTTTACAAGATCTGGCGGAAGCTTATCAGGCGGTGGCGCGATACGAAGATTCGCTGCGCACAAACTGGCGGCTGGTAAGAATCGGCGAAAAAATATTAGGACGCGTGCATCCGGATATGGTGAGCATGCTACTCAAAATTGCTCAGACCAATGAAATGATGGGCAAGACTGAAGACGCTTTGCACATTGTCGAATCGGCAATAGCAACAGCTAAACAATGCATGCAGAGTGACAATCCGCTGGCGGTGAAACTGATTGAGCGGCACACTTATTTAGTTAACTTGCTGCGCAATCAAGGCGCTGCAAAATCTCAATACGACGACCCCAGTCTTTATCAAGGAAATTCAGCTCAATTACCACCACAACCGCAAAGTCAAAACGTTAATACGGCGCAAAATCAGGTGCAGATTCCGTCTCAGTTGCAGGCACAAATGCTGCAGTACGATGTTCCCGCACCAGCTCCAGACGGAGCTTATCAGCATCCGGCTCAAGTCCCGGTGCAAAAAATATCAGTGCAGCCTCATCCCATGGAAATTTCTATGGGCCATGCGGACATGCAAAATTTTGCCCGCGAAATGCTTAAAGATATGCCGGGACCACCTGGCAGCAAATCACCTTTCAGTCAATCGGTTAATTTGGGCAATGCCAGTGGTGTCAACTTCGAAGAAGTAACTAATCCGCAAGAAGCTCTTGCTCTTGATCCGCGCATCGCGCCGATGCCCGCACCGCCACAGCGTTCTCAGGGCCTGGAAAAACAGGCCAGTTACGGCAATGCTCTGGCACAAAGACCATCGCAAGATTTTGATAATGGCGACGACGAAGAAGAACCTTATACGGCAGAAGCAATTGCCAGTCTCACTAATCGCAATAATAAACCGAGCACACGCTCTAACGCTAAAGGTCGGCGACTTTCAGATAGTGAGCAAAGTCGAATTCGCGTAGGTCGTATTCTCAAAGATTTTGGTTTACCTCTCGTGGCCCTGATTGTGCTCGTTGGCATGGTCTTTTATATTTTCAAAATCTCTAAACCGGTGGCACCGGCTAGGCCCGCCACTACGGCTGTTCCTCGTGGTCAATTGACCCTATTCGAGGGCCCCGACGGAAAAAAGCAGTTAAGACTTCTGGGAACGGAAGTCGCCTACCTCGTCAGTCCAAACGCCGCCACTAAAGTTCCTTACAAACGCATCGGTAATAACTGGAGCGATTATTTCGCCATCACTGTCGGTTCGCTTGTCGAGAAACAATTGTGGTTTGAAGAAGAAAAATCAAGTTTAAAAGGTGAAGACGGTTCCATATATTATGGCGTCGATGGTCCGGAAAATATTGTTTTAGAAAAAATGCGCGATCTTGGCGGATTTGCCCAGAGTTATTTTTTGCGCACTGGTGAATATCCCAAATATGTGCCGCCAGGAGCAGACTTTGCTTTCTCTTATATAAGCCCCTATACCGGCAAAGGCCTAACTATTCCAATCAGAATCGTCAGAGCAAAAGAAAAAGATTGCTCTGATGTTTTGTCTACTCTGGAAGGCGGTAATTATCTTGGCAACGAAGAAACTGCCACACCTGGTTACATCTGTGCCTATGCCGCTACTTATGGCGATAATGTCAACGACACAATGAAATGCGTCAAATTTTTTGTGCGTGGATGCAGGCAAGATGGCCGTTTCTTGATGAGTGATCATGACAAAATTTTTGTGCTCACCGCTGACAATAGTTTTCTCAAACAACAAGCGACATCGGCAATAGATAAAAAAGCCGAAAAAGGGCCTTTACGTGCCAATGCCCGCAATCGAAAATTTAAGAAAGCCGCCCCGCAGGCGGTGGCAGTAGAGAAAAAAGATGAGATTCCTAAAGCCAAATCACAAAGTGTGACGGCGACAGATCAGGCACTTTATTCAAAAGCAAAACCGCCCGAAAAATCCACTCAGATGTATTTGATTATGCATCCGCCAGTGCCGCTGGGCGTGCTCCATCACCTGGTGCCCTTGCTTTTACTACTGCTGACTTTTGCTGCCTTCATTCGTTCTCAAATGGTCGGTTTTGATATCAAAGGCAAAACAGTTTCGACTGGCTCGAATGCCGCAGTTGTAGTGGCTGGCATTAGCTTCTTACTACTGACAGTGTCGGTGTTGATTCAGTTTGCGATTTTCCGCTAGTGCCATTACGAAAGCAAAGCTTCGGCGAGGAAGTAAGCGGCCACACCAAAAGCCACCGAAGCATTGAGCGATTCTTTCTTACCCCGCATACTGAGGTGACAAACATGATCGGCCAGGAAGAGCGCTTCAGGCGAAACACCCTGCACTTCATTGCCCAAAATTAAACAAATGGGCAGCGACATTTTCTGGCTGGTAAGCTCCGCATACAAAGACTTCGATGAAGCATTTTTTTCCAGTGCCACTATTGAGTAGCCTTGCATTTTTAGCGGCAAAATAATGTCGGGCAGAAAGGAAAAATATGAAAACGCAATCCAGTCTTCAGCACCAAGGCTGACTTTTGCTATTTGTTTTCGAGGCGGCACACCGGTGATTCCCGCCAGATATACATGCGAAAAACCGGCAGCATCAGCAGTGCGAAAGACAGCCCCTACATTGTGCAAGCTGCGAATGTCATCGAGTACCACCACTAATGAAGCCACTGTCTGTGGTGCGACTGTCTGTGGTGCGACTATCTCTAGCGGCTTGCAATTTTTAGCGGCCATTTGCTCTATCAATTCTGCCGGTCGCGCCAGACACGGCCGCAAGCAGTGCGGGCAATCAGTGGCGCCAAAGCGATCAGTCAAACTAAACTGAGCCCCTTCTATCTCAAAGCCCAGCCGGCAATCAGGGTAAGGACAAATGGAGAGCACTGCGCTCTAGGCTCTTAATTTGGCTTCGATACCGCCAGCAAATTGCTCCATCTGAGCCGCGATGGAATCGCGAGAAGTCTTACGCAATAAATGGGCGTAATTGCGCAGCAAATTGATCAAATCTGGATGGTTGTTTCCAAGAGACTTGTTTTTAATATCAAGTGCTTTGCGATAATGACCGTCAGCTTCGTCATATTTTTGTTGAGCGTGGCAAACCAGCGCCAGGTGATAAAGCGATTTACCCACTTCTGAATGCTCAGCCGGAAAAGACTTCCGACGCATAGCCAGCGAACGCTCAAAGTGACTCATGGCATCTTTGTAAAAGCCCCGTTTAAAATAGACGGCACCCATATTGTTGAGTACGGTGGCAATGTCTTGGTGATCGTTGCCCTGAGCACTTTCACGCAGACTCAACGCTCGCTTGTAAAGCGATTCGGCTTCGGCATAATTGCCTTTAACAAATTGCACTTGAGCCAACCCTTCTATTGAAGTCACCAGCCGACCGTCGCCTTTGGCAAACTTCTCAGCTTCTTCTAAAGCGGCCTGCCAGTCTTTGACGGCATTGTCCAGATCTTTCACTTCCAGGGCTTTGTATGCTGAATCTTTCAGATCCGTCCAGACTTGAGACATTTGCTCTTTGCTCCCTGCTTGTAAGCTTTGTTGCGGTTGACTGTCGGGCTTTTCAATATGTACCCGCTCAGGCATTTAATTCCATTTTTAATTCTACAAGAGTTACACTAACGCAAACAAAAAGCACAGACCCCAGCAGTCGGTGCATTCCTGTGTAATTGCACTTTGGAGGAATTTATGAAGGTCGTCGAGACGAATCCTAAAGAGTCTGGCAAAGCTCATGCTAAGCCCGAAAAACAATCGCACCATACTCCAAAGGGTGCAAAAAGGGAACTGATTAAAAAATTCCCTGTGAAATGCAATCTTGAAGATTACGATACTGCCTACAACGAATTTACCTGGGATCACGGCAGAAAGGAAATTTCGTATTTTGCCGGCGGCAAAGTTAACGCTGCTTACAATGCCATAGACAGGCACCTTGTAGACGGCCGCAAGAATAAAGTCGCACTTTATACAGTTGGTGCTGATGGCACACTGAACAAGCTGACTTTCCTGGAAATTTATGAAGCGGCCAATCGTCTCGGTAATGCCTTGAAAGCCATAGGCATTAAAAAAGGCGATCGCGTATTTGTCTTCCTACCCCGTGTGGCTGAATTGTACATTGCCACTATTGCCATAGCTAAAATTGGAGCCATTGCTGGGCCGCTCTTTTCGGCCTTCGGTCCAGACGCACTGCGCGATCGCTTGCAAGATTCTGAAGCTAAGGTGGTAATCACCAACCCTGCTTTAAAAGACAAAATTCACAGCATCAAAAAAGATTTACCTGACCTCGAGCACATCGTCGTTACCGATACTGCTGAAAAAAACCTACTCAAAAATGAACTGTCATATTGCGCCATGGTCGCCAAAGAATCGACCGAACTCAAGTGTGAGCCCATGGATCCTGAAGATCCACTCTATCTGCTTTACACCTCCGGCACGACGGGTAAACCAAAAGGTGTGATTCACGTGCACGAAGATATTGTTGGCCATCATATGACCAGCAAATGGGTGCTCGACTTAAAAGATGACGATATCTACTGGTGCACCGCCGATCCGGGCTGGGTTACCGGCACTGTATATGGTATCTTCGGCCCCTGGTCACTAGGTGCTTCGTGTGTTAGCTATGAAGGACGCTTCGACGCCGCCAGCTGGTATCAATTGATTGACCGACTGAAGGTGACTGTCTGGTACACCGCACCAACTGCTTTGCGCATGTTGATGAAAGCCGGTGATGATGTAGTTTATCAACATAGCTTGAACAGCCTGCGTCATGTACTTTCAGTCGGTGAGCCGCTAAATCCTGAAGTGGTGCGCTGGGGCATGAAAGTCTACGGTCTGCCCATTCACGACAACTGGTGGCAAACCGAAACCGGCATGCAATTGATCGCCAATCTTCCTTGCACTGCCATCAAACCAGGCTCAATGGGTAAACCACTGCCAGGAGTTTATGCCGCCATTGTCGATGACGACGGCGAAGAGCTTGAAGCAGGCGAACTCGGTCGGCTTGTAGTACGGCCAGGCTGGCCTGCCATGCTGCGCACCGTATGGCGCAACGAACCGAAATTCCACGAATATTTTAAAATTCCCGGCTGGTATTTCTCTGGCGACAATGCCTGGAAAGACGAAGATGGCTACTTCTGGTTTGTGGGCCGGGCCGATGATGTAATCAATACTTCGGGGCACCGTGTAGGGCCATTCGAAGTCGAGTCTGCTTTAGTGGAGCACCCTGCTGTAGCAGAAGCAGGCGTAATCGGTAAGCCAGACAAAGAACGCGGCGAAATCATCAAGGCATTCATTGTTATGGCAAACGACACTGCGCCTTCTGACGCCTTGATGGAAGAAATCAAAGAACATTGCAAGAAGACACTGGCTGCCCACGCTTATCCCCGCGAGATAGAAGTAAAAGACAGCTTGCCTAAAACTCGTTCCGGCAAGATTATGCGTCGTTTACTTAAAGCCTGGGAGCTTGGCCTGCCAACAGGAGATATGTCTTCTTTAGATGATGATTGAGGAAGGCTACTAATAAATAATTTGCTTGACTGCAAATATGGACTATATAGAGGCCTTGCCCTGGTGCAGGGCCTCTAATATTTATTTTGTTTTCGCTGCCGAAGCCAACTAACTACCCGGCTTCAAGCTAAACTTGAAAGAAACAAATAAGCGGGTATCAATGGCTGCAGAACTCTCACCAATGACCGATTCTTCAATGGAAAGACTGCCGCCGCAATCTTTAGACGCGGAGCAGGCGGTTCTGGGCGCTCTGCTTGTAAGCGGTGATGGTGTTTCGCGGGTAGTAGACGTACTGGAGCCCGAATATTTTTATCGCAAAGCGCACCAGGTTATATACGCTGCCGCTTTAGACCTTTATGAAAAAAATGAACCCATTGATATCGTCACCATATCGGCTTTTCTTCAAGATCAAGGCAAACTCGATTTAGTCGGTGGTCGCCTCTATATCACTGATCTGTCGCGATCTGTGGCCACGACTGCCAATCTTGAATATTATGCCAAGCTGGTACAAGAAAAAGCATTACTGCGCAGCTTGATCAAAGCCGGTACTGAAATTGTCGGCAGTTGCTACGAAGAAACAGATGCCGACACGGCTTTAGACAAAGCCGAGCACATGATTTTCAATCTGGCTCAGCGTCGCAATATGCAACAGATGGTGCACATCAAACATATTGTCGAGGCTTCTTTTCAAAAAATCGAGGAGCGCTACGAAAACAAAGACACGCTATCAGGCACGCCGTCTGGTTTCTATGATCTTGACGCTATGACTTCCGGTTTTCAGCCTTCTGATCTGGTGATTATCGCTGCTCGTCCTTCCATGGGCAAAACCGCATTCGTACTTAATATTGCTCAGGCCTGTGCTGTTGAACATAATGTACCTTGCGCAATCTTTTCGTTAGAAATGTCAAAAGAATCGCTGGTACAGAGAATGCTCTGCGCCGAAGCAAAAATAGACTCCAACCGCTTGCGCACAGGGCACTTGCATACAAATGACTGGCAGGCCCTGGCTATGGCCATGGGACGCCTGGGTGAAGCACCGATTTACATCGACGACTCAGCCATGGTCAACGTGCTCGAAATCCGCGCTAAATGCCGCCGACTAAAAGCTGAAAATAAATTTCACACTCCACAACGTGTGCCGTCGAATAGTCGTTGAGTTTTTACCGCATGTCCATTGTTTGCATCCAAATA